>NZ_LFVW01000191.1:0-18727 GCF_001182915.1 Kitasatospora sp. MY 5-36 | reverse complement strand
AGCGCGCCGGCGCCCGCCGCGCCGCCCTGCGCGGCCGCGGCGCCGGCGGCACCGGCCGATAGCCACCCGCGTCACCTCCACCCGACACGAAGCACACGAAGCAGGAGCCTTCCATGACCGACAGCCCCGAGCAGGAGTACGACCCGGGTGACGTGGCCGTCATCGGCATGTCCCTGCGGGCGCCCGGCGCCCGCACCAAGGAGCAGTTCTGGGACGTCCTCGTCCACGGCCGGGAGACCGTGTCGTTCCTGGCCAAGGAGGACATCCACGTCGACGAGACCCTGATCCACAACCCGTCCTACGTCCGGGCCTGCGGCGTCCTCGACACGTACGACAGGTTCGACCCGTCGGTGTTCGGCATCAGCGACCGGATGGCCGCCGCGATGACCCCGGAGAACCGGCTCTACCTGGAGAGCGCCTGGGAGTCCCTGGAGGACGGCGGCTACGACCCGGACCGGCTCACCGCCGAGATCGGCATGTACGGCGCCAACAACCCGCAGACCGCCGCGCTCTACAGCTCCCCGCCGGACCGGGCGTCGGTCGGCCCCGAGGCGATCGAGGCCAGCCTGGCGTGGTCGCCGGACAGCATGACCTCCAACGCCCTGTACTACATGGGGCTCACCGGCGAGGCCGTCACGGTCGCCGCCGTCTGCGCGGGCTTCCACTACGCGGTGCACCTGGCCTGCCAGTCGCTGCTGCTCGGCCAGAGCGACATGGCGATCGCCGGCGGCGCGATGGTCCGCCTGCCGCACCCGCGCGGGCACCTGTGGGAGGAGAACCGCATCCTGTCGAAGGACGGCCACTGCCGCCCGTTCGACGCCAACGGCACCGGCAGCGCGCTGTCCAGCGGTGTCGTCACCCTGCTGCTGAAGCCGCTCGGCCGGGCCGTCGCCGACCGCGACCACGTCTACGCCGTCGTCCGGGGCTCCGCCGTCAACAACAACGGCGTCAGCGCGATGGCGTACGGCCTGGCCCAGCCCGAGCGGCTGAGCGCGTGCATCGCCGCGGCGATGGAGGTGGGCGGCGTCAGCCCGGACACCGTGTCCATGTACGAGGCCAACGGCCTCGGCCTGCCGGTGACCGACGAGCTCGAAGTCCACGCGGCGACCATGGCGTTCGGGAAGCAGACCGCGACCGCCTCGATCGGCGGGGTCAAGGGCAACGTGGGCCACGGCGGCGTGGTGTCCGGCGGCTTCGGCACGGTCAAGGCCGCGCTGGCGCTGTACCACCGGACGCTCCCGGCCACCATCAACCTGACCGAGGTCAACCAGGACCTCGACTTCCCCAGCACCCCCTTCGTGCCGCAGATCGAGGGCGCGGCCTGGGAGCCGGAGGCCGGCATCCGCCGCGCGGGCATCACCTCCCTCGGCGGCGGCGGCTACAACGCCCACCTGGTGCTGGAGGAGCCGCCGGCACCGGCCGGACGCGCCCCCGAGGAGGCGGGCCGCCCCCGGCTGGCCACCCTGTCCGCGATGGACGACGACGCGCTGGCCCGTCAGCGCACCCGGCTCCGGGAGTGGCTGGAGGCCCGCCCGGAACTGCGCCTGGACGACGTCTGCTTCACCCTCAACCTCGGCCGCAAGGTGATGGGCCGCCGCTGGGCGGCCGTGGTCCGCAGCCGCGAGGAGCTGATCGCGGCGCTGTCCGACGACGCCCGCGGCCCGGTCGCCTCGACCGCCGCCGCCCCGCGCACGGACCCGGGCTCCTTCTCCCGCAGCGACGACGGGATCGTGCCGTCCGGCCAGGACGCGCCGGCCCTGACCGACCTGGCCGCCGCCTGGGTGACCGGCCTGCAGGTGGACTTCGACGCCCTGCACCGGGACGGGGCCGGCCGCCGCGTGCCGCTGCCCGCCTACCCCTTCCAGCCCCGCCGGTTCTGGCGGACGGACTGGTAGGCATGAGCACACCGGCACTGGACACCGTGGACCTGGGCGACCCGGCCACCTTCGCCGACCACGACCTCGACGGGTTCTGGCGCACCCTGCGGGACACCGCGCCGATGCACTGGAACCCGCCGGTCGACGGCCGCCGGGGGTTCTGGGTGCTCTCCCGCTACGACGACATCATGGCCACCTACCGGGACAACGTGAACTTCACGTCCCAGCGCGGCAACGTGCTCGTCACCCTCCTGGAGGGCGGCGACGCCGGGGCCGGCCGGATGCTGGCCGTCACCGACGGGCCCCGGCACCTGGAGCTGCGCAAGATCCTCCAGCGCGTGCTCTCGCCGCGGGTGCTCGACGAGGTCGCGCGGACCGTCCGGGTCAACACCCGGCAGTGGATCCGCGAGGCGGTCGGCTCCGGCGGCTGCGACTTCGCGGAGCGGATCGCCTCGCGGATCCCGATGACCACCATCTCCAACCTGCTCGGCGTCCCCGAGCGGGACCGGGACTACCTGCTCAGCCTCACCAAGACCGCGCTGTCCGCGGACGACGAGGACGTCGACGAGGTCGACTCGGAGATGGCCCGCAACGAGATCCTGATGTACTTCATGGACATCGTCGAGGAGCGGCGCGAGGCACCCGGCGACGACGTGATCAGCATGCTGATCGGCAGCGCCGTCGACGGTGTGCCGCTGTCCGACGAGGACGTCGTGCTCAACTGCTACAGCCTGATCATCGGGGGCGACGAGACCAGCCGGCTGACGATGATCGACTGCGTCCGCACCCTCGCGGCCCACCCCGAGCAGTGGCGCCGGCTCAAACGGGGCGAGGTCGCGATCGAGACGGCCGTGGACGAGGTGCTGCGCTGGGCGTCGCCCACCATGCACTTCGGGCGCAGCGTCGAGCGGGAGACCGGACTGCACGGCGTACGGCTGCGGCCGGGCGACATCGTCACGCTCTGGCACGCCTCCGGCAACCGGGACGAACGGGTCTTCGCCCGGCCCGGGGAGTTCGACCTCGGCCGCACCCCCAACAAGCACCTGGCCTTCGGCTACGGCCCGCACTTCTGCGTCGGCTCGTACCTGGCCAAGGTGGAGATCGCCGAACTGCTCAAGGCCCTGCGGGACTTCACCCTCGGGTTCGAGCAGACCGACGAGGCGCAGCCGATCCGGTCCAACTTCCTGACCGGGTTCTCCACCATGCCGGTGCGCTTCACGCCCGACCACTCCGGACTGAGAGAGTGCGGATGAACATCTACATGTCAGGACAGGGGGCGTTCGCGGTCCAGGTCGCGGAAGCCCTCCTGGACAAGGGGCACAAGATCGTCGGCGCGGCCGCGCCCCGGCTGCGCAAGGGCAGGACCGACGAGAGCGACGCGATGTCCTGGGACCGCCTGCGCGCCTGGGCGTTCCCCCGGGACATCCCCTGGACGGACTCGCTCGAACTGCGGGCGATGCACATCCCGGACGGGGTGGACGTCATCCTCGCCGCGCACTCGCACGCCTTCCTCGGCAGGCGGACGCGCGCCCGGGCCGGCCTCGCCACCATCGGCTACCACCCCAGCCTGCTGCCGCTGCACCGCGGCCGGGACGCGATCCGATGGACCATCCGCGACGGCGACAAGGTGACGGGCGGGAGCGTCTACCACCTCACCGAGCGCACCGACGGCGGCCCGCTCGCCGCCCAGGAGCACCTGCTCGTGCCCCCGGGCTCGACCGCGCAGAGCCTGTGGCGCGACCACCTGGCGCCGCTCGGCGTGCGACTGCTGCTGAAGGTGGTCGACGACCTCGCCGCCGACCGGCGGATCGAGGTGCCCCAGGACGAGAAGCTGGCGACCTGGGAGCCCGCGATGGACACCCAGCCGCTGTTCAAGCCCGAGCTCATCGCCCTGCCGGGCAGCGTCCGGGTCGACGGCAGCGCGCGGGCGCTGCACGAGTGAGGGCCGTGTAGCGCCGCGCCGGCCGAATTGCCGCGATCAACTCCTCAGGTGCCCCCGGGTGTTCGACAATCCGGGGGCACCTCTGTGCTTTCGGAAAGCCGGAGTTGGCAATTCTTCTGCCCATTTCTCCGACAACTCGACTGCGGTGAAGCCTGGTTATCCGACCTGACGGCCAGCCAGCAGGAATCGGATTTCCCGCGCCGAACCTCGCAAGAACGACCTTTCGGATCCCGGGAACCGTACGGCCCCGCCGAGCGTCCCGCCTCGCACCCGCCCCCCGGATCCCGCCTTGAGACCCGTGGTGACCAGCGGAGATTGCCCGGCGGAGCGTCGTCGATCCGGCGGCCGGAGCGGCGCCCCGGTGCCGTGCGTCACCGTTCGCGACCGCCGGACGTGCCTCGGAGGCAGGCCGGCGACCGCCCCTTGGGGCGTGATTTACCTCACACCCGAGTGGTCGGTTCATCCGTTTTCACCCGAGCTGCCCCCCGTCTGACAGGGCCGCAGCAAGGGCTCTTTTCTCATGCATTTCTGATGAAGCGTTGACAGCTCTTTTAGGTGTCCATAAAGATCCGCTCAAACTTCGCCCACATTCCGGAAGTCGGAGCTTACGCACAGTGAGAACAGCAGCAAGACGGTCGGGCAGCATGCTCGCCGCGGCACTCGCCGCGGTCGCGCTCGCCGCGACCGCGGTGGTGCCCGCCGCCGCCGCCGGAGGGACACCTCCCCCCGGCGTGACGGAGCCCCAGGACACCGCCGAGACCCTGGCCGTCCAGGAGGCCGCCCGCACCGGCAAGCCGGTCGAGGTGCTCGCCAAGCGCGGCGAGACCAGCGACACCGTCGCCCAGCCCGACGGCAAGCTGAAGACCACCACCTACGTCCAGCCCAAGCGGGTGCGCAAGAACGGCGCCTGGGTCGACCTCGACCCCACCCTCCGGACGCTGCCCGGCGGCGCGATCGCCCCCAAGGGCTCCACCGCCGACCTGACGTTCTCCGGCGGCGGCACCGCACCGCTGGTCACCATGGCCCGGGCCGGCAAGGAGCTGAAGCTCAGCTGGCCCAAGCCCCTGCCCAAGCCGACCGTCAACGGCGCGACCGCCGAGTACGCGTCGATCCTGCCGGACGTCGACCTGAGGCTGTCCGCCACCAAGACCGGGTTCACCCAGGTCATCGTGGTGCACACCGCCGAGGCCGCCAAGAACCCCGAGCTGGACCAGCTCCGGCTCGGCCTCCAGGGCAACGGCCTGACGGTCAGCCAGGAGGCGGACGGCACCCTCAAGGCCAAGGACCCCTCCGGCGGCGGCACCGTCTTCGAGGCGCCCGTCCCGGTGATGTGGGACTCCTCCAAGCCGGCCGGCGCCGCGCCCGCTCCGAGTGCCCCGGCCGCCGCGCCTACCGCGCCTGCCGCGCCGAAGGCGTTCAAGGCCGCCCCGCAGGCGGCACCGCAAGCCGAGGCCGCGGCCCCCGCCGCTCCCGCTGCTCCCGCCGCTCCCGCGCCGACCGACCCGGCCGTCGCCGGCTACGGCGACCTGCCCGGCGAGGGCGCCAAGATGACCCGCCTCAAGGTCGAGCTGCCCAAGGACGCCCTGCTGCTCTCGCCCGACCAGGCGATGCTGGACGCCCCGGACACGGTCTACCCGGTGATGATCGACCCGGCGTGGAACACCCCGCACGCCGGCGACTGGGCGGGCGTCTCGCGCACCTACCCGAACCAGGCGTACTGGCACTTCACGTACAACAGCAGCTACGTCCACGACTGGGGCGTCGGCTACTGCGGCGACACCTCCCGCTGCGCGCCGACCGACGTGAAGCGCGCCTTCTTCCAGGTGTCCAACCCGTTCGTCGGCAAGCAGATCCTCGGCGCCACCTTCGGCACCTACGAGAGCTGGTCGTACTCCTGCGACGCCCGGCCCGTCGAGCTGTGGAGCACCGGCTACATCTCCCCCGGCCTGAACTGGAACGCCCAGAACGCCTCCGGGTTCTGGAGCCGCTACCTGCAGACCATCAACACCGCCAAGGGCTGGAGCGGCAACTGCCCCGGCGGCTGGCTGGAGTACGGCGAGACCGGCGCGGTGAAGAACCTCGTCCAGGACGCCGCCAACTGGGGCTGGCCGACCATCACCTTCGGTCTGAAGGCCCAGAACGAGGGCGACACCCTCGCCTGGAAGCGCTTCACCGACGACGCCTACCTGCAGGTGTACTACAACCTGCGGCCGAACCAGATCCCGATGTCCGACATGACGATGTCGCCGGGCTCGGTCTGCCAGTACCCGGGCATCAAGATCAACAAGATGCCGCAGGTCACCACCCGGGCCACCGACCCGGACGGCGAGGCCATCGGCGTGCAGTTCGCGGTCGGCTGGGACGACGGCACCGGTCTGCGCCGGCGCTGGTGGTCCACCGGCTCGGAGGACGCCGCACCGGGGGGCAACACCTTCAAGGCCTCCGGCTCGATCTTCTCCTGGCCGCTGCCGACCGACCTGCCGAAGAACCTCCAGCTCGACTGGGAGGCCCGCGCCTGGGACGGCGCGCAGTGGGGGCCGTGGTCCTCCGACGGTGACCCGACCGGCTGCTACTTCATCGTCGACACCTCCGCACCGGACGGCCCGGCGATCACCTCGGACGCCTACCCGGGCTCCAAGGACGCCACCGCGGCGCTCCCGTGGACCGACGGCGTCGGCAAGAGCGGCCAGTTCACCCTGAAGTCCGCCGCCACCGACGTGGTCAAGTACCAGTGGGGCCTGGACACCTCGCCGTCCGCGGCGAACGAGGTCGCCACCAGCGGCGGCGCCGGCCAGACCGTCCGCATCCAGCCGCAGACCGCCGGCGTCCACTTCATCTCCGCCCGGGCCGTCGACGGCGCGGGCAACGCCTCGCAGCCCGAGACGTACTACTTCAACGTGCTCTCCGGGCAGCCCCAGCGCACCGGCTGGTCGATGGACGACGCCGCCGGCGGCACCTCCGTCGCCGGCACCGGAGGCGGCTTCGAGGCCACCCTCGGCTCCGGCGCCACCGCGGGGGCCCCCGGCCACCTCGCCGAGGGCCTCGCCCTCGACGGCACCGCCAACGGCTACGCCGAGACCCAGGGCAACGTGCTGGACACCACCCGCGGCTTCGCCGTCTCCGCCTGGGTCAACCTCACCGGCGACACCACCCGCAACCGGGTCGCGGTCAGTGAGAACGGCAACTGGGCCGCCCGCTTCGCCCTCGGGCTGATGAACGGCAAGTGGACGATGTGGACCTCCACCCAGGACACCAACGCCGTCTACACCCTGGAGCCCGCGAGCTCGGACACCCCGGTCGTGCTCGGCCAGTGGACCCATCTGGTCGGCGTCTACGACCCGACCGCCAGGACCAGCACCCTGTACGTCAACGGCGTGCCCGGCACCCCGGTGGCCGTCACCGCCGCCTGGGACGCGCGCGGCCCGCTGGAGTTCGGCCGCTCCAAGTGGCACGGCAACTGGACCGACCCGTGGACGGGCTCGGTCGACGAGGTCCGGCTCTGGGACCGCTCCCTGAGCAAGGCCGAGGCCGCCGACGTGGCCGCCGACAAGCAGCTCGCCACCGGCCGCCCCGCGAAGGCGGTCTGGCACCTGGACGGCAGCTCCGCCAAGCCCGTCGGCACCACCGAGACCGACAACCTGACCGCCTACAACGGCGTCGCGCTCGGCCGCCCCGGCATCGCCGACAAGGCGATCCACCTGGACGGCGCGGACGACTACCTGCGCGGCACCCGCCCGCAGGTCGACGGCAGCCGGGACTTCTCGGTCTCCGCGTGGGTGAAGCTGCCCGCGCCGACGCCGGGCGACACCACCCCGAAGATGGCGGTCACCCAGATCGGCCAGCACAACAACGAGTTCTCGCTGTACTACTCGCCCTACTGGGGCCGCTGGATCTTCGGGCGCTACAAGGAGGACAGCTCCACCGACACCCTGGTGCGCACCTGGCAGGACGCCTGCACCGCAGGCAGCCAGATCAACGGCGTGCCGTGCTTCACCGGCACCACCGGTGAGTGGACCCACCTGCTGGGCGTCTCCGACACCGCCGCGAAGAAGCTGCGCTTCTACATCAACGGCTTCCTCGTCGGCCAGTCCGACTACACCCAGAACGCGCCGTGGGCCAACCCCGGCCCGATCCAGATCGGCGCCGTCAACCGCGAGGGCGCCAACGGCGAGTTCTTCGGCGGCGAGATCGACGACGTGCGGATCTACGACCGCGTCGTCACCGGCCCCGAGGCCGGCGCCATGGTCCAGCAGCGCCCGCAGCTGGCCGGCCGCTGGAAGCTCAACACCGCCACCAGCACCCCGGCCGATGCCCCGGCCGTCACCCCCGACGAGGGCCCGGCCAAGGCCGGCGCCCAGCTCGGCGGCGGCGCCTCGATCAAGGCCGACGGCGGCCTGTTCCAGACCCCCGGCACCCTGCTGCTGAACGGCTCCACCGGCTACGCGGCCACCGGCTCCGTCCCGCTGCACACCGGCCAGAGCTTCACCCTGGCCGGCTGGGCGAACACGGCGGGCGTCCCGACCCGGGACATGACGGTGCTGTCCGTGGCCGGCGCCAACAACAGCGCGGTCACCCTGCGCTGGCACCCCCTGGGCAACGACGCCAACGGCCAGCCGACCGGTCAGTGGCAGGCCGAGGTCCGCGACTCCGACGCCAACGGCGCGGCGCGCACCCTGACGACCCACACTCCGGCCACCTCCGTCATGGAGAACTGGACGCACCTGGCGGTCAGCTACGACGCCTTCGCGGACCGGCTCGCCCTGTACGTCAACGGCCAGGCCGAGAACCAGGGCTGCGCGGACGGTGACAAGACCTGCACCCCGCACATCTCCTGGACGAGCGCTCCGCAGCCCTACGAGGCGGGCGGCGGCGTGCAGTTCGGCCGCACCAAGGCGTCCGGCGCCTGGGGCGAGTACTTCTCCGGTGAGCTGGACGACGTCTGGCTGTACCAGGGCGTGCTGAGCCCCGCGCAGATCGCCAAGCTGGCCGACTACAACGTCGAGCTGGGCACCTCCACCGGCGTCTGATTCCCCAACCTTCCGTGGGCCGGGCGGCTTCCTGCCGCCCGGCCCACGGTCCGTCACACCCGTTTTCCCCTGAGGAGTTGTTCCCCACATGAGCAGGAAGAGGTCGGTGCCGAGGCCGACCCGCACCAGAGTGTCCGCGGTCATCGCGGGCGCGCTGGTCGGGTCGCTGCTGCCGGCACTGCCGCTGGCCGCCGTCGCGGCGGCCGCGGAACCGTACACCAAGCCCTCGGCGGTCTCGCCCGAGAAGCCGGTCAAGGGCTCGGACGCGAAGACCAAGGGCCGCAAGGCCGACACCACCGTCAGCACGGTCGACGGCAAGCACGGCGCCCTGCCCGGCGCGGGCAGCGCCACCGTCGACGTCCCCGGCGAGAAGGGCAAGGCCGTCAAGGCCGACAAACTGCCCGTCGCCCTCTCCTCCGCCGGCGCGGCGGGCAAGGCCAAGGTCGAGCTCCTCGGCCAGGACGCCGCCGCCAAGGCCGGGATCAACGGCCTGCTGCTGACCGTCTCCGGCGCCGACGAGAACAGCGGCCTGGCCGTCGACTACTCGTCCTTCGCCCAGGCCGCCGGCTCCGGCTTCGGCTCCCGGCTGAAGCTGGTCCGGCTGCCCGAGTGCGCGCTGACCACGCCCGACCTGCCCGAGTGCCGGGTGCAGACCCCGCTGCCGGGCGGCAACGACGTGGCGAAGCAGACCGTCGCCGCGGACTCCCTGACCACGGCCCCGGCCGGGTCGATGCGGCTGGCGTCCGCGCCGGGCGCGATGGTGCTGGCCGCCACGGCCGGCAGCGCCGGTCCGAGCGGTGACTACAAGGCCACGCCGCTGACCCCGGCGTCCTCCTGGTCGACCTCGCTGAACAGCGGGTCGTTCAGCTGGTCGTACGACATGCCGCTGACCACGATGCCGGGCGGCCTCACGCCGAAGCTCGGCCTCACATACAACTCGGGCAGCATCGACGGCCGGACGGCCAACAGCAACAACCAGGCCTCGTGGGCGGGTGACGGCTTCGAGCTGTCGCCCGGCTTCGTCGAGCGCAGCTACAAGGCCTGCGCCGACGACGGCGCGCCCAAGACCGGCTCCGCCAGCCCCGGCGACCTGTGCTGGGCGACCGACAACGCCACCATCAGCTTCGCGGGGCACTCCGGTGAGCTGATCCCGGTCTCCGGCGACGAGTGGCAGATCAAGGGCGACGACAACACCAAGGTCACCCGCCTGCGCGACACCGGCCGGGGCAACGGCGACAACGACGGCGAGTACTTCCGCGCCACCACCGCCGACGGCAACAACTACTACTTCGGCTACAACCGCCTGCCGAACTGGTCGGTCGGGAAGCCGGAGACCAAGTCCGTCTACACCGTGCCGGTGTTCGGCAACAACGCGGGCGAGCCGTGCAACGGCGCCGACTTCGCGTCCTCGTGGTGCCAGCAGGGCTGGCGGTGGAACCTGGACCTGGTGGTCGACGCCCACGGCAACGACATCACCTACTGGTACACCCCCGAGACCAACAACTACGGCCGCAACCTCAAGGCCTCCGACCGCACGTCGTACGTGCGCGGCGGGCGCCTGGACCACATCGAGTACGGCCAGCAGCAGGGCGACCTCTACTCGGCGACCGTCAAGCCGATGGGCCGGGTCGACTTCGGCACCGCCGAGCGCTGCCTGGAGTCCAACACCGCGCTCTGCGACCCGGCGAAGATCGACGCCAACCGGCAGTACTGGTACGACACCCCGTGGGACCAGAACTGCAAGGACGGCACCGACTGCACCGGCCAGTCCTCGCCGACCTACTTCACCCGGACCCGGCTGACCTCCGTCACCGCCAGGACGCTCCAGGCCGACGGGAACTACGCCGCGGTCGACACGTGGACCCTGAACCACAAGTGGGGCACCGCCGACTTCGACTACCAGCTGCTGCTGGACTCCATCCAGCACACCGGGTCGTCCGCCGCCCCGGCGATCACCCTGCCGAAGACCGGCTTCGCCTACAAGCAGTTGGCGAACCGGCTCGACAAGGTCGGTGACGGCCGCATGCCGTTCATCAAGCAGCGCCTGGGCACCGTCACCGACGAGCAGGGCGGCCAGCTCGACGTCAACTACTCCGCCGCGGCCTGCGACTGGAACGCCCTGCCCACGCCGCAGTCCAACACCACCCGCTGCTTCCCGCAGATGTACCAGCCGTCCAACGACGTGCCGGTGACCACGGAGTGGTTCAACAAGTACGTCGTCGAAGCGGTCATCGCCACCGACCGCACCGGCGGCGCGCCCGACATGGTCACCCACTACAGCTACCTCGGCGACGCCGCCTGGCACTTCGACGACGAGGACGGCCTGACCCCGGCCAAGCTCAAGACCTGGTCCCAGTGGCGCGGCTATGCCCACGCCCGGGTCGAGACCGGCGGCGTCACCGGCATGACCACCCAGGCCGACCACTACTTCCTGCGCGGCATGGACCAGGACCGCGACAACCCCGGTGACAAGAACAGCAAGCGCGGCGTCACCGTGGACGACGGCCAGGGCACCGTCCTGACCGACGACCAGGCCTGGGCCGGCTACGAGTACCGCAGCGAGCAGTACGACAAGCCCGGCGGCGTGATCCTCTCCAAGTCCGTCAGCACCCCGTGGAAGAAGGAGACCGCCAAGCGCTCCAACGACTGGGGCACCACCACCGCCAACCTCACCGGCACCCAGGCGACCCGGTCCTTCACCTCCCTCGACAAGGGCGCCGGAGCCTCCTGGCGCGAGACCCGCACCGCGACCTCGTTCGACGGCTACGGCCGTACGACGCAGACCGAGGACCTGGGCGACGTCGCGGTCGGCACCGACGACACCTGCACCCGCACGACGTACGCGGACAACACCGCGGCCTGGATCCTCACCGGCAGCATCCAGATCGAGATGGTCGCCGCCAACTGCTCGGCGGCCGTGAACCGCGACACCCAGGCGGACGGCACCTCCGCGGTGCTGTCGGACATCCGCACCCGCTACGACGGCCAGGCCTACGGCGCGGCTCCCGTCAAGGGCGACGCCACCACCGTGCACACCCTGAAGTCCCGCTCCGGCAACCGCGCCACCTACCTGGACGGGACGACCCACTACGACGCCTACGGCCGTGCCGACAGCACCACCAAGCTGGCGTCCACCACGGTGTTCGACACCACGGGCGCCACGGGACCGGTGACCACCGCCAGCCCGCTGGCGCAGACCACCACCACCGGCTTCGCCCCGGCGAACGGCCGGCCGACCAAGGTCACCACGACCGGGCCTCCGGTGGTCGCGGGCAACCCCGCCACCGCCATGGTCTCCGTCACCGACCTCGACCTGCTGCGCGGCCAGACCGTCGACACCGTCGACGCCAACAACCGCCGCACCGACAGCCTGTACGACGCGCTCGGCCGCACCCTCAAGGTCTGGCTGCCCAACCGGTCCAAGGGGACCGGCCAGACCCCGAACCACGAGTTCGGGTACATCGACAACGACGGCCAGATCCGCGTCATCTCGACGAAGGAGCTCAACGCCGACGGCTCCCAGGCCACCGCGTACACCTTGTACGACGGCTTCGGCCGGATCCGGCAGACCCAGGACCCGGGCGACAACGGCGGCCGCGTCCTGACCGACTCCTTCTTCGACGAGCACGGCCAGGCCGCGCTCGCCTACGCCCCGTACTACGCGACGGGCGCGCCCTCCACCACCTTGTTCAAGGTCGAGGACGCCACCGGCGTCGAGACCCAGACCGCCAACAGCTATGACGGCCTCGGCCGCGTCGTCAAGTCCACCACCCTGGCGGGCAACGGCGTCGGCACCCCGATCTCCACCACGCTCACCGAGTACGGCGGCGACCGGGTCACCGTCACCCCGCCCACCGGCGGCACCCCGGCGACGACCATCAGCGACGCCCGCGGCCGGACCACCGAGATCCGCCAGTACCGCGGGGGCTCCCCCGCCGGTGACTACGACCGCACCACCTACGCCCACGACGCGGCCGGGCACACCACCCGGCTGACGGACCAGTCCGGCACCCAGTGGAGCTGGACGTACGACCAGCAGGGCCACCAGGTCAAGACCGTCGACCCGGACTCCGGCACGGCGGTCAAGACCTACGACGACCGCGGCCGGCTGGCCACCAGCCGGGACGGCAACAACCAGACCCTGGCGTACGTCTACGACAACCTCGACCGGCAGACCGAGCTGCGCTCCGGCTCCGTGTCGGGCCCGCTGCTCACCTCGCAGACCTGGGACCCGTCCGGCAACAAGGGCCTGATCTCCTCGGCGACCCGGTACTCCACCGTCGGAGGCACCGCGTACCCGTACACGACCACCTGGTCGCTGTACGACGCGCTGGGCCGCGCGACCCGGACCACGCTCAGCGTTCCGTCCGTCCCGGGCCAGGAGGCGCTCGCCGGGAACTACGTCAACGGCACCGTCTACCGGCTCGACGGCAAGCCGCAGAGCACCAGCTACCCGGCGGCCGGCAACCTCGCCGCCGAGTCGGTGGCCTACGGCTACGACGCCCTCACCCGGATGACCACGGCCCAGGGTCTGAGCAGCTACCTCACCGGCCAGACCTACAGCCTGACCAGCAAGCCGCTGCAGAGCACGCTGTCCGACGGGACGGCGAACAAGCAGCTCTACCTCACCAACGCCTACGAGTGGGGCACCCAGCGGCTGGCGTCCAGCCGCACCGACCAGTACGGCGTGGCGAGCCCGCTGCGCGCGGCCGCCTACACCTACGACCAGGTCGGCAACGTCACGTCGATCACCGACACCTCGCGCGCCGGCACCGACCGGCAGTGCTTCCAGTACGACTACCTGGCCCGGCTCACCGAGGCGTTCACCCCGAGCGGCACCGGCTGCCCGGCCACGCCCGACGCCAAGGCGCTCGGCGGCCCGGCCCCGTACTGGACCAGCTGGCAGTTCAACCCCGACAGCACCCGGGACACCCAGACCCGGCACGACACCACCGGAGACCCCGCCAAGGACGTCACCGCCAAGTACAACTACCCCGGCGCGACGGCCGCCCAGCCGCACACCCTGAAGGGCACCAGCGGCACCGGCGTCCTCGCCGAGACCGCCGGCTACGACCCGGCGGGCAACACCATCGCCCGCCACCGGGACCTCGCCGCCGGAGCCACCAGCGACCAGGCGCTGACCTGGGACGCCGAGGGCAAGCTCGGCAAGGTCGTCGACACCGTCAAGAACGGGCCCGTCACCAGCACGAAGACGACGGAGTACCTCTACGACCCGGCCGGCAGCCGGCTGACCTCGCACGTCCTGGACAGCGCCAACCCGGGCGCGGAGAGCTGGACGCTCTACCTCGGCGCCACCGAGCTGACCCTGGCCAAGGGCGCCGCCAAGCCCGCCGCCACGCGCTACTACTCGCTGGGCTCGGCGGTCGGCGTCCGCACGGACGACAACAAGGTCGGCTTCCAGGTCACCGACCACCACGGCACCTCCGAGCTCAACGTCGACGCCTCCACCGGCACGGCGGCGCAGCGCCGGACAACCCCGTACGGCGAGCAGCGCGGCGCCGCGCCGGCCTCGTGGGCGGGCAGCCGGGGCTTCCTCGGCGGCGTCAACGAGCCGACCGGGGTGGTCCACCTCGGGGCACGCGACTACGACCCGTCCCTGGGCCGGTTCCTCAGCATCGACCCGGAGTTCAACCCGACCAGCCCCAAGGAGCTGAACGGGTACGCCTACTCGGGCGGCAACCCGACCAGCACCAGCGACCCCGACGGCCGCAAGATGTGCGCCGACGACTGCTCGGGCAACGACATGGCGTTGCACGGCTGGGTCGGCATGAACGGCACGTTCCACGAGCCGACCAAGGGCCCCCAGTGCGTCACCAGCTGTGTCACGGACACCCCCGCCGATGACGGCGACGGTGGCGGTGGCGGTGGCGGTGGCGGCGGTGGCGGCGGCGGTGGCGGCGGCGGCGGATCGAAGCCGACCCCGAGCAAGACCACCGTGGGCACCCCCGAGAACCGCAAGCTGTGGTACGAGGCCCGGGTGGCCTGGCTGATGCAGAAGGACAACCCGATCATCGGCGAGTACCTGAACAAGATCCGGGAGATCAACAAGAAGTACTGCCGCCCCTCCGCCAAGGACGGCTGCCAGTTCGCCAACATGGCCCAGGACATCCTCGACAAGAACATGGTCGAGGAGGCCGCCGGCCGGATCGACGAAAGCGCCTCCCCGTTCGACCCCAAGACCTTCACGCGGCTGGCGAAGGGCAAGATCTCCCAGGGCGGATTCAGTCTCGGCGAGTACCGGATCGCGTTCGACCTGGCGCAGGGAGGCCACAAGGTGGTGGCGATCCCCGAGGCAGCGGGCAAGACATCGGACGCCTACGTGGACGGCGTGCCCTCAGAGTTCAAGGCATCTACCGGTAAGAGCGATGACGTCGTCAGGGACCAGCTCAGGGGCGTGACGGAAGGCAAGGGAGCCGTCCGGGCCTATGTGACCGTCGCGGATGGATACAGCGCCAAGACGGCCATGGCCAGTCTCAACAAGTTCCTGACCAACAACACGGCCCACTTCCAGGAGTACCAGATCTGGGCCCGGGGCGACCTCCGGGGCGGCTGGGTGATCAGCGGTAAGATCGGCAGTGAACCCAAGTGCCGTGGCGGGGGGTGCTGAGCATGTCGGTCAATGCGGTGGTCTCCATCCGACGCCTTGACGAGCCCTCCCTCACGGCGGAGGAGATCGCCTCGACCCTCGGCCTCCCGGGCGGTCCGGCGGCGCGAACCTGGCACGAGACGGTGGGACCGGACGGTTCACGGCTCACTCTCTGGCTGACCGCCGAACCCGGTGACGTGTCGGGCCCGGCCGTGGGCGTGACCCACGACAACGGGTACGCGGAGCGCCTGTACGACTGCCAACTCCACGTCGGCGTCGCGGATCTGGCAGGCGAGGACGAGGTCACCGCGCTCCGCTCCTACTGCCGCTTCGCGACCGCCCGGCTGCACGCGGCACTGGGCGGCCTGGAGACGGCCTCCTACATCGACGCCGACGGGAACTACAGCTACCGGATCGATCCGCCGGGGCTGTCGGAGGCCGTAGTCGACCTGCGGCTCGGGAGCGAGGCTCCACTGACCGCACCGGGCTTCTCCCTGGTCGAGGCGGCCAACCGCGCCGCCTCCGGCACCGGGCTGGTCTTCGCCGAGGACGAGCCCAACCGGCACCTCGCCCCGTCGGAGGACTCGGGTGACTCGGTGGCCTACACCGTGTCGTCCCGTGCGGAGGAACTCCCCTTCGCCGCCGGGGCCCGCTCCGGCGCCGCCCCGGTCGACGCCCGGCAGCTGGACGGGTTCACCGAGCGCCTGCTCGCCGAACTCGCCCGGCACACCGCCGGCGCCGACCTGGCGTGCTGGGTGAACGACCGGCTCTACCGCTACGAGGTGGAGCTGACCCCGCTCGGCTGACCGGACGGGAACGCGCAGGGCGGCAGCACCGGTTCGGCCGGTGCTGCCGCCCTGCGGCACGTCCGGGGGCCTCCCGGGTGATCTCAGTGGGGCGCCGGGGCGGCCGCCGGGCCGGAGGCGGCTCCCCCGTCGGGTTCCTCGGCTTCTTCGAGGCGGTGGATCAGGCTCCGGAGTGCCGCGATCTCGTCGTGCAGGGCCTTCTTGCCGGCCTTGGTGAGCTGGATCCAGGTGCGGGCGCGCTTGCCCTCGTAGCCCTTGTCGATCGTGACCAGGCCGGCCTTCTCCAGGACGCCGAGGTGCTGGGAGAGGTTGCCGGCGGTGAGGCCGAGGGTGGTGCGCAGGAAGGTGAACTCCCCCCGCCGGGCCTCCTTGGCGACCGCGAGGATGCCCAGGCGGACGCGCTGGTGGACAACGTCGTCGAGGCCGCTGGTGGGGTGCTCGGTCATTCGGCCGACCGTCCCTGGGCCCGGTGGTGCAGCAGGGCGAGGGCGACGCCGCCGAGCAGCAGCACGCCGCCTTCCAGCAGCACGCCGGGGAGGAAGGACCACGGGGACAAGCTGGGAAGGTCGTCGGAGGAGAGCATGGCGATCAGGTATCCGCAGGTCACGGCGAGGAGCGGCCGGCTGCGCTCGATCCAGGCGAGCAGCAGCAGCGCCAGACCGATCGTGCCGGCCGGGCTCATCAGCGTGTCGGCGACCGCGGAGAGCGGTCCCGGCTGCCCGTAGAGGTCGGCGAGGAAGCCCGGGTGGGACACCGTCCACACCTGGTCGGCGGTCATGAGCAGGGCGAGGACGACGCCCAGCACCAGGTACGGCCGGATCCGGGTGCCCAGGCCGAGCCGGGCGGACCGGCGGAGGTAGAACCAGCTGATCGCGGCGTAGGAGAGCAGCAGCACCACCGGCCAGTACCACATGGCGGGGGGAAGGGAGTTGACGCAGACTCCGCCCAGGCCGTAGCGGGGCGCGTCGCAGGGGCCCTGGCCGTACCGCACGACCGGTATCGCGCCGAACCTCACGGCGGCGAAGGCCAGGAGCGGGAACCACGCGCCGCGTTGCTCACGGCGGACGCGCTGGATCACGGCCCCGGTCGCTGCCAGGAGGTGCCGGGGGTCGCTTGAGGGCTGAACGGGTTGAGTCGCCATGAGGACCAGGTTTGCATGACAAACCGATTGCGTCCAGAGATCAGTTTGCGAACTGGCCGTACGCGGCGGGCGGTTGACGGGCACACACCCCCGCCGAGCTGGGAAAATCGCTGGCGCGAGGTGCGTTGAAGGCCGACCCTGGTCACCGTGTCAGAACCGAAGCACCGGATCCGTGCCCTCCACACCGACTCGACGGTGACCGTCTACCAGGCGTACGCCCCGGAGATCGGGCTGCCCACCGCTCGGGACGGCCACTTCCCGGCGGCGTGGAAGCGGGACCGGATGACGTGGATCAAGCCGTCGTTCCTCTGGATGATGTACCGCTGCGGGTGGGCGAGGAAGGAGGGCCAGGAGACCGTGCTGGCGGTCGAGATCACCCGCGAGGGCTTCGAATGGGCGCTGCGGAACAGCTGCCTGTCCCACTACGAGCGCGGGCTGCACCCCGACCGGGCCTCCTGGCAGCGCCGGTTGAAGAGGTCCCCGGCGCGGGTGCAGTGGGATCCGGAGCGCGATCTGCACCTTCGGCCGCTGCCCCACCGGTCGCTCCAGCTCGGCCTGACCGGGGAGGCGGCGGAGCGGTACGCGGAGGAGTGGATCGTCGCGATCGAGGATGTCACCGCGCTCGCGCACGCGGTCCACGACCGGGTGCGGGAGGGGGAGTTGGAGGCCGCCCGGCAGCTCCTCCCCGCCGAACGCCCCTACCCGGCGGGCGACGCGCTGCTCGCCCACCTGGCCGGCTGAGCCGGCGGGCGCACCCCGCCCGCCGGCTGCGACTGTCAGCCGGCAGCGGGCGTCAGCCGGTGGCGCCGTCGGTGAGCTCGCGGACGATGTCCAGGTGCCCCGCGTGGCGGGCGTACTCCTGGAGGACGTGGAACAGGATCCAGCCCAGGGTGGGCCGCGGGGTGCCGTCGTCGGGGAAGCGGCCGCCGGGTGCGGCGACGGTGGACAGGGGCGTGCCCGACACGACGGCCCGGGTGTGCTCGCCGCCCGCGTGCAGCGCGGCGAGGAGTTCGGCGGCCGTTTCCTCCGGTCCGACGTACCAGCGGTCCTCCGGGCCCCGGTCGCCCCAGGGCGCCGGGACCTGCTCGGCGCGGAAGCCCCAGCGCAGCCAGCGCTGCTCCATGTGGACGAGGTGCTTCAGCAGTTCGAGCATGGTCCATCCGGAGGGGAGCCGGCTGGCGCGCAGCTCCGCGTCGGACATCCCCTCGGTCTTGGCGCCGATCACGGAGCGGTAGTAGTCGAGGTAGTCGAGCAACAGCTCACTGGGGTCGGAGAGTTGCTGGTCGGGCTCGGGCAGGGAGATTCCCAATGATGTTGTCAAGCCAGG
>NZ_LFVW01000190.1:0-18767 GCF_001182915.1 Kitasatospora sp. MY 5-36 | reverse complement strand
TTCGACCGCCGCCGTGGTGGGCGGGGCGGCGGCGCTGGCCCTGGTGGGCACCGGCGCGGTGTACCTGGGCTTCCCGGGGGCGAGGGACGCGGGCACGGTGAGCGCGGCCTCCGCCCCGGCGGCCACCGCCGGCGGCGACGGCGCCACCGCCTCGGCCACCCCGACCTCGGTGAAGTCCTCCGCCCCGGTGGTGATCACCGGGGACGAGGTGGTCGCCACCTTCCAGGCCCTGCTGCCCAAGGGCCAGGTGTCCGACGCGAAGGGGCACGGAACCGACGAGAACAAGGGGATGTACGCGGACGCCAACCTGGTGTTCGACGACGGCCAGGGCCGGTCGCTGATGGGCCTCAGCATCCAGAAGCACCGCCCCAAGGACGTCCAGCCGCAGACCTGCCCGACGGACCTCGAGCTCGCCTCGCTGGACTCCTGCGCCGTCACCGTGCTGCCGGACGGGTCGAAGCTCATGCTCACCCAGGGCTACGAGTACCCGGACCACCGGGCCACCACCAAGGAGTGGCGCGCCTCGGTGGCCCGTCCGGACGGCGGGCTGATCGGCCTCAGCGAGTGGAACTCGCCCCAGGAGAAGGACGCGCCGGACAGCCGGCCCAACCCGCCGCTCACGCCGGACCAGCTGAAGGCCGTCGTCACGGACCCGTCCTGGAACCGGGTCGTCGCGGCCCTCAGGTTCGACGGCGTCGACACCGAGGCGATCGACCCGGGCCTGTCGCTGCAGGACCGCGAGTCCGTCCTGACCGGGCTGCTGCCCGCCGGGGTGACGGTGACCGACCGCAGGAGCCGGGACCTGCGGTCGGACTTCGAGCGGGCCGGGGGCGGGCGGACCGGGACCCTGACGCTGACGGTCGAGAACTGGGCGAAGGCCCCCGACGACCGGCCGGGGCCGGAGGCGTACCAGGGCGCGGAGACCCTGCCGGACGGGACGAGGCTCCTGGCGCGCGGCGCGGCGGCCAAGGTCCCGAAGGGGGTGCAGGTCGTGGACGCGATGCGGCCGGACGGCGTGGAGGTCCTGGTCACGCTGGTGTCGAAGGGCGATCCGCTGCTGACCGAGGCGGAGCTGCGGGCGGTCGCCACCAGCCCGCAGTGGACGCCGAAGAAGTAGCGCGGGAGACGGCGGTGCCCCGGGCCTGGGGGAGGCCCGGGGCACCGCCGTGTGGGGGAGGGGTGGGGGTCAGTCCTGCTGGTCCTCGGGGAGGCTGATCACCCAGCGGGTGTCCTGCCGGGGGCGCAGGTAGAACAGCCAGTAGAGGGTGGCGGCGGCGGTGATGCCGCCGGTCCACAGCAGGGGCTCGGTGTCCAGCTTGGTCATCACGTAGACCAGGACGGCGATCAGCACGACCGGGACGGCCGGCCACAGCGGCATCCGCCAGGCGGAGGCGTGCTTGTGGTGGCCGCGGCGGGAGAGCAGCGCGGCGATCGCGACCAGCAGGTACATCCCGGTGACGGCGACGCCGGTGATGTTGCTCAGCAGCTCGCCCTTGACGAAGCAGAGCGCGGCGCCGGGCAGGCCGACCGCCAGGGTGGCGATCCACGGCGAGCCGAACCGGCCGAGGGTGCCGAAGGCCTTGTTGACCGGCTCCGGCCAGGCCTTGTCGCGGGCGGAGGCGAACAGCACCCGGGAGTTCTGGATGACCATGACGATGCCGGCGTTGATGATGGCCAGCGCGACGCAGAGGCTGATGAAGGTGCCGACCGCGGAGTTGCTCCAGGCGGTGACCATGCCGGAGATGTCGCCGGAGGCCAGGGTCTGGAGGTCGGGGGCGCCCACGGTGATCGCGACGACCGGGACCAGGATGATCGCGGAGGAGATGCCGAGCGTCCACAGCACGGTGCGCGAGACGTTGCGGCGCGGGTTCTCCAGCTCCTCGGACAGGTAGACGGCGGTGGAGAAGCCCTGGGTGATGAACAGGGCGATGCCGAGCGCGCCGACGATGGCGCCGACGCTCACCGTGGTGGTGGCGCCGCCGTCCCCGGTGACCACGCCGTGCAGCAGGCTGGGGGCGTCGCTGTTGGTGTGGGCGAAGCCGAGCACCGAGACCACGCCGGCCGCGATGACCTCCAGGACCAGGAAGACGCCGGTGATCCAGGCGTTGGCGCGCAGGTCGAGCAGGCCGGCCAGGGTGGCGGCCAGCATCACGGCGGCGCCGGTCATGGCCTTGTCGAGGTGCAGGACGGGCGCGAGGTAGTCGGCGGTGCCGAGGGCGATGACCGAGGGGACGATCATCACCACGATCAGGGAGAGCACGAAGACCAGCCAGCCCATCAGCCGCCCGGCCAGGGTGCCGACCATCGCGTACTCGCCGCCGGCGCTGGGGATCAGGGTGCCGAGTTCGGAGTAGCAGAACGCGACCGCGACGCAGAGCACGGTGCCGATCGCGATGGCCAGCGCGGTGGCGCTGCCGATGCTGGAGAACAGCTCCGGCACGATCACGAAGAGCGTCGAGGCGGGGGTGACGCAGGACAGCGTGAGCAGGGTGCCGCCCACGACGCCGATCGAGCGCTTGAGCTGCTGGGGCGCTGCCGCCTCGGCCGCAGGGGCGGCTACGGTCTGTGGCGGGCGAAGCGTGTCGGTCATGTGGCTTCCGATCGGCTCTGTGCGGTGCTGGGGTGGGAGCGGTATCGCCTCCGCTGGCTGGTTGCTCGGTGTCCGGTTCCAGGCGCTCCCTGGCCGCCATGGAACCTTGGGCGTATTGATCGCGTCAACGCCGGAACTGCTTCGGAATCCGTTGCGGTGAACGGCATAGACATACGATCCGATGATCACGTTCGGTCATTGCCAGCTTTGTCCGACTTGTTACTTTGGCCACATGGCAATTGAATCGAAGGTGAACAAAGAGGGCGGACCGCGATTCCAAGGTCGTACTTCGAGTGAGCGGTGATACGCCCAGGTGCCCCTGAGGCGCCCGGCAACTCCCCGGCGGGGTACGGGAACCGCAGCCCCCGCCCGGAAAGATCTAGGTAACGTTTCGGAACCCGGGACGCCGAAGGGGCCGGACTCCACGAGTCCGGCCCCTTCGCTCACCGTCCGTGACGGCCGGCGCGGCTACGCCACCGGCAGCCAGCCCGTCTGGACCATCTGCCCGCTGGTCACGCGGCGTGACACGAAGACGGCGCGGCCCGGCGGCAGCGCCTGCGGCTTGACCGTCCCCAGCAGCGCGCCCTCGTCCCGGTTGCCGGAGAGGATCACGCCCTGGCCGCCGAGCTCGCGCATCCGCTGCAGCACCGGCTCGTACAGCGAGCGGCCGGCGCCGCCCGCGCTGCGGGCCACGATCACCCGCAGGCCGATGTCGCGGGCGAACGGCAGGAACTCGGCCAGCGGGGCCAGCGGGTTGCCCGAGCTCGTCGCGACCAGCTCGTAGTCGTCGACGATCACGAACATGTCCTTGCCGCTGTACCAGCTGCGGTTGCGCAGCTGCTCGGCGGTCACGTCCGGGCCCGGCAGGCGGCGCGAGCAGGCGCCGCGCAGCATGTCCACGATGGCCGCCATGGCCGGCTGCGCGGCCGCGTACTCCACCAGGTACTCCGGCGGCACGGTGCCGAGCAGCGCGCGCCGGTAGTCGCCGACCACGATGCCGGCCTGGTCCGGGGTGTACCGCTCGGTGATCTGCTTGATCAGCATCCGCAGCACCGCCGACTTCCCGGACTCGGTGTCGCCGAAGACGATGAACAGCGGGTCGGTCTCGAAGTTGACGAAGACCGGTGCCAGCTCCGCCTCGTCCACGCCGAAGGCGACGCCGCGCTCCGGGTGCTCGAAGCCCTTCGGCAGCGCGTGGCCGTCCAGGACGGCCGGCAGCATCCGCACCTGCGGGGCGCGCGGGCCGGTCCAGGCCCCGTCGACGGCGGCGACCAGCCCGGCCACGCCGTTCTGGAGGTCCTCCACCGAGGAGGAGCCGTCCAGCCGGGGCAGGCCGGACAGGAAGTGCAGCCGCTCCGGGGTGATGCCGCGCCCGGCCAGCGACGGGACGTTCTGCGCCACCCGGCGGTCGACCTCGGACTCCATCGCGTCACCGAGCTTCAGCTCGGTCCGGTTCTGCAGCAGGTCCTTCAGGGCCGGGCGCACCTCGGCGTACCGGGCCGCGGTGATCACCAGGTGCACGCCGTAGCCGAGGCCGCGCTGGGCGATGTCGCCGATGACCGGCTCCAGGCCCTCGAACTCCTGCTTGAAGGTGTTCCAGCCGTCGATCACCAGGAAGACGTCGCCGAAGGCCTCGTCCGGCAGCCGGCCGGCCGCCCGGCGGGCCCGGTAGGTGGCGATGGTGTCGATCCCGGCGGCCCGGAACAGCTCCTCGCGCCGGTTGAGCACCCCGTGCACCTCGGAGACCATCCGGCGCACCTTGTCCACGTCCAGGCGCCCGGCCACCCCGCCGACGTGCGGCAGCCCGCCCAGCGACTGGAAGCTGCCCGCGCCGAAGTCGAGCAGGTAGAACTGCACCTCCAGCGGGGTGTGGGTGAGGCCGAACGAGGCCACCATGGTGCGCACCACGGTCGACTTGCCGGAGCGCGGGCCGCCCACGATCAGACCGTGGCCGGCCGCCCCCGCGTAGTCGACCTCCAGGATGTCCGTCTTCTGCTCGCGCGGCCGGTCGACGATGCCGATCGGCGCCCGCAGCCGGCCCGCCGGGTAGCCGGGTGCGGTCAGCCCGCGCTCCGGCACGACCTGCAGCGGCGGCAGCAGGTGGTCCATGCTCGGCGCCTCCTCCAGCGGCGGCAGCCACACCTGGTGCGCGGCCGGGCCCTGGCCGGCCATCCGCTGGACGAACACGTCCAGGACGGTGTCCACCAGCGCGTCGTCCTGCTCCGGGGCCTGCGGGACGACCTCCACCTCCACCGGGTCCGGGAGGTCCACGAAGGCGGCGGTGAACTCCACCGGGCGGGTGTCGACCCGCCGCCCGCCGGTCGACCGCTGCTGCCCCGGCGCCCGGTACGGCCCCGAGACGTAGGCGGCCTTGAACCGGTCCATCACGTCCTCGCCGAACTTCAGGTAGCCGACACCCGGGACCGGAGGCAGGTGGTAGGCGTCCGGTACGCCGATCGCCGCCCGGGACTCCGCGGCCGAGAAGGTGCGCAGACCGATCCGGTACGACAGATAGGTGTCCAGGCCGCGCAGCTTGCCCTCCTCCAGGCGCTGCGAGGCCAGCAGCAGGTGCACGCCCAGCGAGCGGCCGATCCGGCCGATCTGGATGAACATCTCGATGAAGTCGGGCTTGGCGCTGAGGAGTTCGGAGAACTCGTCGATGATCAGCACCAGCGAGGGCAGCGGGTCCAGCGCCGCGCCGGCCGCCCGGGCACGCTCGTACTCGTGGATGTTGGCGTAGTTGCCCGCCGAGCGCAGCAGCTCCTGGCGGCGGTGCAGCTCGCCCTCGATCGCGTCGCGCATGCGGTCGACCAGGGTGAGCTCGCCCTCCAGGTTGGTGATC
Organism: Kitasatospora sp. MY 5-36; assembly: GCF_001182915.1. Lineage (NCBI taxonomy): Bacteria > Bacillati > Actinomycetota > Actinomycetes > Kitasatosporales > Streptomycetaceae > Kitasatospora > Kitasatospora sp. MY 5-36. The sequence continues at coordinate 13,335 of NZ_LFVW01000190.1, read as the reverse complement.
ACCGCGGAGGTGTGCGGCATGTCCGCCATGCCGGAGAAGGTCGCACCGCCCTTGAAGTCGGCGAGGACGAAGTTCAGGATCTCCGAGGAGTGGGTCATCGCCAGCGCCAGCACCAGCGTGCGCAGCAGCTCCGACTTGCCGGAACCGGTCGCGCCGACGCACAGGCCGTGCGGGCCCATGCCCTCCAGCGCGGCCTCCTTGATGTCCAGGTAGACGTGCTCGCCGTTGGCGCCGACGCCGATCGGCACCCGCATCCGCTCGTGCTGGGCGCGCGGGCGCCAGCTGCGGGCCACGTCGAAGGAGCCCGGGTCGCCCGAGCTCATCATGTCGGTGAAGTCGAGGTTGGACAGCAGCGGCTCGTCGTCCCCGCCGGCCGAGATCCGGTACGGCGCCAACTGCCGCGCCAGCGCCTCGGACTGCCACACCGAGAGCAGGTCCGGCTTGCCGGTGTACGTCGCGCCGGAGGCCGAGCGCAGCACCAGCTCCTCGGCGTTGACCGTCACCATCAGGTGCCCGCTGGGCTCGTCGACCTCGCCCGGCACCACCTCGATGACCGTCACGCCCTGCACGCCCTCCGGGCTCGCCAGCAGCGAGTCGTGCGGCACCCCGGCGCCGTCCATGACGACCACCAGGTGCGGCTGGTCGGCCGGCGGGGCCACCTCCCGCACGAAGCGCTGGCGGCCGGCCAGCTCGTCCTGGAGCAGGTACTCCAGGTCGCCCAGGTCGGCGGCGAACAGCCGGCGCGAGCCCGCGCCGTCGGCCTCCTTGCGGTGTTGGTTGTGCGGGAGCCACTTGGTCCACTCCCACTCCTCGGCCGCGCCGGGCGCGGCCGCGACCGCCACCATCAGGTCGTCCGGCGAGTGCAGGGTGGTCAGTTGGGCGATCATCGCGCGCACGTTCCCGTACACCGAGTCCGGGTCCCCGCACACCGTGATGTGGTAGAACGCCCGCAGCGAGACCGCCAGCGGCAGGTCCTGGAGGGTGCCGTGCGCCTTCAGGAAGGAGTGCATCGCGGCCGCCGACAGCGGCTCCAGCTCGTCCATCGGCGCGGTCTGCGGCGCCACCAGCGGCGTGGACAGCTGCACCGGCCCGAGGCCCACCCGGATCTGCGCGAAGTCGCCGTCCCCGGTGCGCCGTTCCCACAGCCGGCGGCCGTCCTCGACGATCGACCAGAGCTGGTCCGGGGCCGGGTTCAGGAACAGCAGCGCGCCGCGCTGGCGCTCCGCCGTGCGGCGCACCTGGCGGCGGGTCTGCTGGAGGTACTTCAGGTAGTCGCGCCGCTCGTCCGCCATCGCGGTCGAGCCGCCCTTGCGGGCCCGGACGATCTGCGCCAGCACCATGCCGACCGTCGAGGCGATCATCAGACCGCCCATGATCTTCATGGGTGCGGCGGCCCCCGGCGAGAAGAAGAACACCGCCGATCCGCCCATGCCCAGCATCGGCAGGATGCTCATCAGCCAGTCCTCGCCGCCCTGCCGGGGCAGTTCGGGCGGGCTCACCAGCTCCACCGGTTCGTCCGGCACGGTGGGCGGATACGCCCTGGCCGGTCGCTTGACCGTGATCACACCCATGTGTCATCCACCCCGCGGCGTCGATCGATCACTTCGGCATCAGCCCTCACGTGACTTGCGCACGCTCCGTACGGGAATCCGGTGACTGGGGACGCCCCACCCAGCGCAGCCCCCGTACCTCTGCGCAGGCGCCGATCCTAACGGTCGCCCCCGCACCGCCCGCCAGGGCCCGGCACGCACCGGCACCGGACACGAACCGAACGGGTAGGGTAACGCCGCGCCAACTCGCGGCCCGGTCGGGCCGGTTCCACAGCAACACCGAGCGCCGCCGGGCCTCGGCACCGTCAACAAGGGGGAGCGCCACGTGCGTCGAAGGATCGAGGTGCGGGCATGAGTGAGCGGAGCGAGCTCATCATCGAACACCGCGCAGTGGGCGGAGCGCCTGCCGGGCGAAGCGGGGTGGGAGCGTGAGCACCGCGGCCGCCACCGGCTACTGCCGGGTGACCGTCGTCGCCCCGGACCGCCGGATCGACGTCGCCCTGCCCGAGGACGTCCCGCTCGCGGACGTCTACCCCGAGGTGCTGCGGCTGGCCAACCAGAGCCAGCCCGACGGCACCCCCACCGGCTTCCACCTGGTCCGCCGGGACGGCACGGTGCTCGACAGCGGGCTGCCGCTGGCCGCCCAGCAGGTCCGCGACGGCGACCTGCTGGCGCTGCGCCCCTTCGCCGAGTCGCTCCCGCCGGCCGTCTACGACGACGTCGCCGACGCGATCGCCAGCGCCGTCGAGGCCGACCGCCGGTTCTGGACCGCCGAGCTGATGCGCGGCTTCGGCCTGATCGGCGCCGGGGTGCTGCTCACCCTGCTCGGCTTCGCGCTCTGGTTCTCCGACCTGCGCCACGACATGCACGGCCTGCCCGGCGTGCTGGCCGGCGTCACCGCCGTCGTGCTCACCGCGCTCGCCGGGGTCCGCGCCCGGGTCTACCAGGACGCCCACGCGGCCGTCGCGCTCGGCCTCGGCGCGCTGCCGCACGCCATGATCGGTGGCAGCGGCGTGATCGCCGTCGCCCACCTCGGGGACGGCCCCGGCCGGCTCCAGTTCCTGGTCGGCTGCGTCGCCGCCCTGGTGGTCTCCGTACTGCTGGCCGGCCTGCTGCCGGAGAAGGACGCGGTGTTCGTCGCCGCCGCCCTGGTCTCCACCGCCGGCGCGCTCGCCACCTTCGCGGCCGTCCTGCTGCCGGAGACCCCGGCCGGGCACATCGCCGCCGTCACCGGCGTCGCCGCCGTCGCCGTGGTCGGCTTCCTGCCCAGCCTCTCCGCCCGGTTCGCCCGGCTGCCGGTCGGCTTCAGCGCCCCCGGCCAGACCCGCACCCGCAGCCGCGACTACGACGAGGAGGCCGAGCGCGCCGAGGCCGTCCAGTACGAGCGGATCGCGCACCAGGCCCGCCGCGGGCACGAGGTGCTGGTCGGCCTGGTCGGCGGCTGCGCCGCGGTCGTGGTCGGCGCCTGCGCCGTCCTCGGCTTCACCGACGAGACCTTCCCCGAGGTGCTCGCGCTCGCCCTGGGCCTGACCACCATGCTGCGCGCCCGGCTGTTCCGCTACACCGCGCAGGTGCTCAGCCTCACCGTGGCCGGCCTGCTCGGCCTGAGCCTGCTGATCGTCGGGCTCTCCCTGCACACCCCGCAGTTCTTCCTGCGGGCGGCCGGCTCCACCACCGAGCTCGACCTGCGCACGATCTGGCTCACCGCCTCGATCGCCTTCGGCGCCGCGCTGCTCACCGCGATCGCCCTGGTGGTGCCGCGGCTCGGGGTCTCCCCGTTCTGGGGGCGCATCCTGGACCTGGTGGACAGCCTCACCCTGATCTCGCTCGTCCCGCTGGCGCTCGCCGTCCTGGACGTCTACCGGCTGGTCCGCGGCGCCACCAGCTGACCGCAGGCCCCCCGGAGCCGCCCGCGGAGGCCCCGGAACCGTCCCCGGAGCCGCCCGCCCGACCGCCGAACGGCCGGGTGGGCGGCACTGGTACGCTTGGCCTTCGAGCGCAGCCGTGTGTCCGCCCCCCGTGGGCCGACGACCGCCGGCCGCGCCCGCGACACCGAGTTCTCGATGAGTCCTGTGTTGTCGACCAGGACCGCTCGGTAGACCCTGAAGGAGTTGCAGTGGCTCTCGCCTCTGACGTCAAGAAGCAGATCTTCGCCGAGTTCGGCCAGAAGGAGGGCGACACCGGTTCCCCCGAGGTCCAGGTGGCCATGCTCTCCCGTCGTATCTCGGACCTGACCGAGCACCTCAAGACCCACAAGCACGACCACCACTCGCGTCGTGGCCTGCTGATCCTGGTCGGCCAGCGCCGCCGCCTGCTGCAGTACCTGGCCAAGAAGGACATCGAGCGCTTCCGTACGCTCGTCGACCGCCTGGGCATCCGCCGCGGTGCCGCCGGTGGCGCCCGCTAAGACCGCCGCTCGGGGGCGGCTCCCCACACCGGGGAGCCGCCCCTCGCGCGTATGCCGCGGCCGTTGAGCCGCGGCGCCCGCAGATAACAACTCGCGCGCACCTCCCCAGGTGGCCGAGGATTGCACCGTAGGGTTGTGGGCATGCCGGGTGATGGCGCACCAGCGCGCCACCCGGGCAGAAGGACCCAACCCCCCCCCGCGGGACGAAGGCTTCAAACGGAAGCCGCCCGCATCCGAGAGAGCGTCCAGACGCGGACCGCCCTTCCGGGCCCGGCAGCCGTGAGGCGCCGGTCCTCGGTAGTGGCCGTCGGAACCCCCGCAGACCGAGCGGGGCACTCCGGAGGCTTCGATCGAAGACCGGCCCGACTGCCGCCCTCCCCGAGGAGGGCCCGGGGCCCACCGCAGGCAGTACGCGGGGACGCTCTCCCGGAGACGTACGAAAGAGGAGATCTTCCAGGTGGAAGAGAACGTGTTCTACGCCGAGGCCGTGATCGACAACGGTTCCTTCGGCACCCGTACCATCCGCTTCGAGACCGGCCGTCTGGCCCGTCAGGCCGCCGGCTCCGCCGTGGCCTACCTGGACGACGACACCATGGTGCTGTCGGCCACCAGCGCGTCCAAGCAGCCGAAGGAGCACTTCGACTTCTTCCCGCTGACCGTGGACGTCGAGGAGCGGATGTACGCCGCGGGCCGCATCCCCGGCTCGTTCTTCCGTCGCGAGGGCCGGCCCTCCGAGGACGCGATCCTCACCTGCCGCCTGATCGACCGCCCGCTGCGCCCGTCCTTCGTCAAGGGCCTGCGCAACGAGGTCCAGGTCGTCGTCACCGTGATGGCGCTCAACCCCGACCACCTGTACGACGTGGTCGCGATCAACGCCGCCTCTGCCTCCACCCAGCTGGCGGGCCTGCCGTTCTCCGGCCCGATCGGTGGCGTCCGCGTCGCGCTGATCAACGGCCAGTGGGTCGCCTTCCCGACCCACAGCGAGCTGGAGTCGGCCGTCTTCGACATGGTCGTCGCCGGTCGCGTCCTGCCGGACGGCGACGTCGCGATCATGATGGTCGAGGCCGAGGCCACCGACAAGACCATCAAGCTGGTCGAGGGCGGCGCCGAGGCGCCGACCGAGGAGATCGTCGCCTCGGGCCTGGACGCCGCGAAGCCGTTCATCAAGGTCCTGTGCGCCGCGCAGTCGCAGCTGGCCGCCCAGGCCGCCAAGCCGACCGGCGAGTTCCCGGTCTTCCTGGACTACCAGGACGACGTCCTCGCCGCGCTGTCCGCCGCCGTCAAGGACGAGCTCGCCCAGGCGCTGACCATCGCCGGCAAGCAGGAGCGCAACAACGAGCTGGACCGCGTCAAGGCGCTGGCCGCCGAGAAGCTGCTGCCCGAGTTCGAGGGCCGCGAGAAGGAGATCAGCGCCGCCTACAACGCGCTGACCAAGAAGGTCGTCCGCGAGCGCGTCATCAAGGACAAGGTCCGCATCGACGGCCGCGGCGTCACCGACATCCGCACCCTGGCCGCCGAGGTCGAGGCCATCCCGCGGGTGCACGGCTCGGCCCTGTTCGAGCGCGGCGAGACCCAGATCCTGGGCGTCACCACGCTGAACATGCTGCGCATGGAGCAGCAGCTGGACACGCTCTCCCCGGAGACGCGCCGCCGCTACATGCACAACTACAACTTCCCGCCGTACTCCGTCGGTGAGACCGGCCGCGTGGGCTCGCCCAAGCGCCGCGAGATCGGCCACGGCGCGCTGGCCGAGCGCGCCCTGCTGCCGGTGCTGCCGACCCGCGAGGAGTTCCCGTACGCCATCCGCCAGGTCTCCGAGGCGCTGAGCTCCAACGGCTCCACCTCGATGGGCTCGGTCTGCGCCTCGACCATGTCGCTGCTGAACGCCGGTGTGCCGCTGAAGGCCGCCGTCGCCGGTATCGCGATGGGCCTGATCTCCCAGGAGATCGACGGCGAGACCCACTACGTCACGCTGACCGACATCCTCGGCGCCGAGGACGCGTACGGCGACATGGACTTCAAGGTCGCCGGTACCCGCAACTTCATCACCGCCCTCCAGCTGGACACCAAGCTGAACGGCATCCCGGCGTCGGTGCTCGCCGCCGCGCTGAAGCAGGCCAAGGACGCCCGCCTGCACATCCTCGACGTGATGAACGAGGCCATCGACTCGCCCGACGAGATGTCCCCGAACGCGCCGCGCATCATCACCATCAAGATCCCGGTGGACAAGATCGGTGAGGTCATCGGCCCCAAGGGCAAGATGATCAACCAGATCCAGGAGGACACCGGCGCCGAGATCACGATCGAGGACGACGGCACCATCTACATCGGTGCCGCCGACGGCCCGGCCGCCGAGGCCGCCCGCACCACGATCAACCAGATCGCCAACCCGACCATGCCGGAGGTCGGCGAGCGCTACCTGGGCACCGTGGTCAAGACCACGACGTTCGGCGCGTTCGTGTCGCTGATGCCGGGCAAGGACGGCCTGCTGCACATCTCGCAGATCCGCAAGCTGGCCGGCGGCAAGCGCGTCGAGAACGTCGAGGACGTCCTCGGCGTCGGCGCCAAGGTCCAGGTCGAGATCGCCGAGATCGACCCGCGCGGCAAGCTCTCGCTGATCCCGGTCATCGAGGGCGAGGAGGGCGGCGAGGCCGCTTCCGAGTGAAGCGCCGCTAGCTGACCCCCGCGGCCCGTACGCCTCACGGCGTGCGGGCCGCACCCCGTTGTCCACGCGTTCGTCCGTACGTGCCCATCCGCACGTGCGTTTCCTCTGGAGGTACCCCCCGTGGCGCAGGCCCCGGCGGTAACGCAGCGTCCCGGCACGACCCGGACCCTGCTCAAGGGCGTCGACGGCGCCGGCACGGTGCGCCGCACCGTGCTCCCCGGCGGCCTTCGGGTCGTCACCGAGACCCTGCCGACGGTGCGCTCCGCGACCTTCGGCATCTGGGTCGGCGTCGGCTCGCGGGACGAGACCCCGCAGCTCAACGGCGCCACCCACTACCTGGAGCACCTGCTCTTCAAGGGCACCGAGCGGCGCAGCGCGCTGGACATCTCGGCGGCCCTGGACGCGGTCGGCGGCGAGATGAACGCCTTCACCGCGAAGGAGAACACCTGCTACTACGCCCGGGTCCTGGACACCGACCTGCCGCTGGCCATCGACGTGGTCTGCGACATGCTCACCGGCTCGCTGATCCGCACCGAGGACGTGGAGTCCGAGCGCGGCGTCATCCTCGAGGAGATGGCGATGGCCGAGGACGACCCGGGCGACGTGGTGCACGACCTGTTCGCCAAGGTGATCTTCGGCAGCGGCCCGCTCGGCCGCCCGATCCTCGGCACCCAGGAGACCATCAGGACGCTCACCCGGGACCAGATCGCCGGCTTCTACCGCCGCCGCTACCGGCCCGAGCAGCTGGTCGTCGCCGCGGCCGGCAACCTCGACCACCGCAAGGTGGTCAAGCAGGTCGAGCAGGCCTTCGCGCCGCTGCTGGCGGCCTCCACCGCGGCGCCGGCCGAGGCCCGCCGCGGCGTCAAGGCGCTGCGCACGGCCGGCCGGGTCGAGGTGCTCAACCGCTCCACCGAGCAGGCCCACCTGGTGCTGGGCGTGCCCGGGGTGCCCCGGCACGACGAGCGCCGCTGGGCGATGGGCGTGCTCAACGCGGCCCTCGGCGGCGGGATGAGCTCCCGGCTGTTCCAGGAGGTCCGCGAGAAGCGGGGCCTGGCGTACTCGGTCTACTCGTACTCCTCGTCCTACGCGGACAGCGGCCTGTTCGGCATCTACGCCGGCTGCCAGCCCAAGCGGGTCGAGGAGGTGCTGCGGATCTGCCGCGCCGAGCTGGCCAAGGTGGTCGAGGAGGGCATCACCGAGGAGGAGCTGGGCCGGGCGATCGGCCAGATCTCCGGCTCCACCGTGCTCGGCATGGAGGACACCGGCTCGCTGATGAACCGGATCGGCAAGGCCGAGCTCAGCTACGGGCACCACCTGTCGGTGAACGAGATGCTGGAGCGCATCGCAGCGGTGACCCTGGAGGACGTCCACGCGGTGGCCCGTGATGTGCTGGGCGCGTACCGGCCGTCGCTCGCCCTGATCGGCCCGGTCAACGACAAGCGGGCCGCCAAGCTCGCCGATCTGCTGGTCTGATCCGCTTTTCCGGATCCGCTGAATCCCAGGTGAGAGGAACTTTTGCCATGACGCTGCGTGTCGCCGTGATCGGCGCCAGGGGACGGATCGGCTCCGAGGCGGTCAAGGCCGTGGAGGCCGCGCCGGACCTGGAGCTGGTCGCCACCCTCGGCCGCGGGTCGAACCTGGAGGAGCTGACCGAGGCCGGCGCCCAGGTGGTCGTCGAGCTGACCCATCCCGACTCGGTGATGGGTAACCTGGACTTCTGCCTGCACCACGGCATCCACGTGGTCACCGGCACCACCGGCTGGACGGACGAGCGGCTCGCCACCGTCCGCGGCTGGCTGGACGAGGCCCCGGAGCTCGGCCTGCTGATCGCGCCGAACTTCTCCATCGGCGCCATCCTCGGCATGAAGTTCTCCCAGATCGCCGCCCGGTACTTCGAGTCGGTCGAGGTGGTCGAGCTGCACCACGACCGCAAGGCCGACGCCCCCAGCGGCACGGCCACCCGCACCGCCCAGCTGATCGCCGCCGCCCGGGCCGAGGCCGGCCGGCCGCCGCAGCAGGACCCGACCACCCACAGCCTGCCCGGCGCGCGCGGCGCCGACGTGGACGGGGTGCCGGTGCACGCGGTGCGGCTGCGCGGCCTGCTCGCGCACCAGCAGGTGATGTTCGGCGACACCGGCGAGACGCTCACCATCCGGCACGACTCGCTGCACCACAGCAGCTTCATGCCGGGCATCCTGCTGGGCGTGCGCAAGGTCGTCGGGACGCCGGGGCTGACCTTCGGCCTCGAACACTTCCTGGACCTGTGACAGTGTCGAACCAGACCGTGCCGTGCCAGAGCACGCCGAACCGGACCGTATTGATCCCCGGAGGGGCCCGATGACCTCCCGTACCGGTTTCTTCGTCCTGTCCGGCGTGCTGCTGCTGGTCGCCCTGGTCTGCGTGGGCGAGGGCGTCCAGCTGATCGCCACCGGCAAGCCGCTCGGCATCGGCATCGGGGTCTGCGCCTTCGTGATCCCGGTGATCGGGGTCTGGTTCCTGCGCCAGACCGTCCGCTTCGGCCGGGACAGCGAGCGGCTGGCCCGCGAGCTGGAGGCCGAGGGCGGCCTGCCGGTGGACGAGCTGGAGCGCAGCAAGGGCGGGCGGATCGACCGGGCCTCGGCCGACGCGGTGTTCGCCCGCCGCCAGGCCGAGGCACAGGACGCGCCGGGCGACTGGCGGGTCTGGTTCCGCCTCGCCGTGGCCTACGCCGACGCCGGCGACACCCCGCGCGCCCGCAAGACCATGCAGCACGCCATCAAGCTGCACAGCACCGAACCCGCAAGGAGTAACGCGTGAGCGACGAACCGACGGCCCCCAGCTTCCGCAGCGACGTGACGGTGGAGCTGGTCCGCAGCGCCGCCGCCGACTCGGACGTCATCTGGGCGGCCCGGGTCTCGACCGCGGGCGAGCAGTCCCTGGAGGCCCTCCAGCAGGACCCGGAGAAGTCCAAGGGCCTGATCAACTTCCTGATGCGCGACCGGCACGGCACGCCCTTCGAGCACAACTCGATGACCTTCTTCATCAGCGCGCCGATCTTCGTGTTCCGGGAGTTCCACCGGCACCGCAGCGGCTGGTCGTACAACGAGGAGTCCGGCCGCTACCGCGAGCTCCAGCCGGTCTTCTACGTCCCGGGCGAGGAGCGCAAGCTCGTCCAGGAGGGCCGCCCCGGCAAGTACGAGTTCCACGAGGGCACGCCGGAGCAGCACCGGACCACGACCGCGGCGATGGAGGCCGCGTACGTCGAGTCCTACGCCCGCTACCAGGAGATGCTGGCCGCCGGGGTGGCCCGCGAGGTGGCCCGCGCGGTGCTGCCGGTGGGCCTGTTCTCCTCGATGTACGCGACCTGCAACTCGCGTTCGCTGATGCACTTCCTGTCGCTGCGCACCCGGCGGGAGAACTCGGCGGTGCCGTCCTTCCCGCAGCGCGAGATCGAGATGGTCGCCGAGCAGATGGAGGAGCAGTGGGCCCGGCTCATGCCGCTCACCCATGCGGCCTTCGAGAAGCACGGCCGGGTCGCCCCCTGACCTGGGACGACAGGCATACGGGCAGAGTGTCTGGCATGTCTGGATTGCGGCTTTTCTAGCCGCTCCCTACATTCGTGAACACGGATTCCGGTGCTGCCCGAACCCCCGAGCGGGCAGCACCGGAATCCCACGTCCGCGCCACCGACGCGCTGCACCTGTCCGAACACCGGACCGGCATGGGTACCGCCCCACCGCCTACGAGTAGCTTTGGACGCATGGCTCCGACCTCCACCCCCCAGACGCCGTTCGGCCGGGTCCTGACCGCCATGGTCACCCCGTTCACCGCCGACGGCGCGCTCGACCTCGACGGCGCCCAGCGCCTCGCCACGCACCTCGTGGACTCCGGCAACGACGGCCTCGTCGTCAACGGCACCACCGGTGAGTCCCCGACCACCAGCGACGCCGAGAAGGCCCAGCTGGTCCGCGCCGTGGTCGAGGCGGTCGGGGACCGCGCCCACGTGGTGGCCGGCGTCGGCACCAACGACACCCACCACAGCGTGGAGCTGGCCCGCCAGGCCGAGGCGGCCGGGGCGCACGGCCTGCTGGTCGTCACGCCGTACTACAACAAGCCCCCGCAGGAGGGCCTGTACCGGCACTTCACCGAGGTCGCCGACGCCACCGGCCTGCCGGTCATGGCGTACGACATCCCGGGCCGCAGCGGGGTCGCGCTGAGCCACGAGACGCTGGTCCGCCTCGGCGAGCACCCGCGGATCGTCGCCAACAAGGACGCCAAGGGCGACCTCGGCGCCGCGGCCTGGGCCATCGCCCGCGCCGACCTCGCCTGGTACTCCGGCGACGACATCCTCAACCTGCCGCTGCTGTCCGTCGGAGCCGTCGGCGTGGTCAGCGTCGTCGGGCACGTGGTGGCGGCGGACCTGCGGGCGATGGTCGAGGCCTTCCTGGCGGGCGATGTGGTCAAGGCCACGAGCATCCACCAGCGCCTGCTGCCGGTGTTCAGCGGTATGTTCCGCACCCAGGGCGTGATCCTCGCCAAGGCCGCGCTGGAACTCCAGGGCCTGCCCGCCGGCCCGCTGCGACTCCCGCTGGTCGGAGCGACGCCCGAGGAGATCGAGCGGTTGAAGCAGGATCTCGCCTCCGGCGGGGTACACCTTTAGCAGACACGGACGTGCGCGCCCCCGGCTCGCCGGACCTCCCCGGGTCCGCCGCTGGACCGGACCGTAGGCGCGAGAGCACAGACCCAGTAGGAAAACGACACTGAGTACGCGCGCCATATGTCTCCAGGGGGAGGACCCCGGACATATGGCGTGCGTCGTGAGGAGAGTCTTTTGAGCCACCCGCACCCCGAGCTCGGCGCGCCCCCGGCACTGAAGGAGGGCGCCCTCCGCATCACTCCGCTCGGCGGCCTCGGCGAGATCGGCCGCAACATGACGGTCCTCGAGTACGGCGACCGCATCCTGATCATCGACTGCGGCGTCCTCTTCCCCGAGGACGAGCAGCCCGGCGTGGACCTGATCCTCCCGGACTTCAGCTACATCCGGGACCGTCTCGACAAGGTCGACGGCATCGTCCTCACCCACGGGCACGAGGACCACATCGGCGCCGTCCCCTTCCTCCTGCGGGAGAACCCGGACATCCCGCTGATCGGCTCCAAGCTGACCCTCGCCCTGATCGAGGCCAAGCTCGCCGAGCACCGCATCCGGCCGTACGTGCTGGAGGTCAAGGAGGGCGAGCGCGAGCGCATCGGCCCCTTCGACTGCGAGTTCATCGCCGTCAACCACTCCATCCCGGACGCCCTGGCGGTCGCGGTCCGCACCCCCGCCGGCATGGTCGTGGCCACCGGCGACTTCAAGATGGACCAGCTCCCGCTGGACGGCCGCCTGACCGACCTGCCGACCTTCGCCAAGCTGGCGGAGGAGGGCATGGACCTGCTGCTGGTGGACTCCACCAACGCCGAGGTCCCCGGCTTCATCCCGCACGAGCGGGACATCTCGGCGGCGCTGCGCAACGTCTTCGCGAACGCCGACAAGCGCATCATCGTGGCCTCCTTCGCGAGCCACGTGCACCGCATCCAGCAGGTGCTGGACGCCGCGCACGAGTACAAGCGCAAGGTCGCCTTCGTCGGCCGCTCGATGGTCCGCAACATGGGCATCGCCCGCGACCTCGGCTACCTGAAGGTCCCCGGCAACATGGTCGTGGACGTCAAGCAGCTGGACGACCTGCCGGACAAGGAGGTCGTGCTGATCTGCACCGGTTCGCAGGGCGAGCCGATGGCGGCGCTGTCCCGGATGGCCAACCGCGACCACCAGATCCGCATCGTCGAGGGCGACACCGTCGTCCTGGCCTCCTCGCTCATCCCGGGCAACGAGAACGCGGTCTACCGGGTGATCAACGGCCTGACCCGCTGGGGCGCCAAGGTCGTGCACAAGGGCAACGCCAAGGTGCACGTCTCCGGCCACGCCTCGGCCGGCGAGCTGCTCTACTTCTTCAACATCTGCAAGCCGCGCAACCTGATGCCGGTCCACGGCGAGTGGCGCCACCTGCGTGCGGCCGCCGAGCTGGGCATCGCCACCGGGGTGCCGCGCAACCGCGTGGTCATCGCGGAGGACGGCGTCTGCGTCGACCTGGAGAAGGGCGTCGCCCGGATCGTCGGCAAGGTGCAGGCCGGGTACGTCTACGTGGACGGCTCCTCGGTCGGCGACATCACCGAGGCCTCGCTCAAGGACCGCAGGATCCTCGGCGAGGAGGGCTTCATCTCGGTCTTCGTCGCGGTCGACTCGACCAACGGCAAGATCGTCGGCGGCCCGACCATCCAGGCCCGCGGCTCCGGCATCGACGACAACGCCTTCGGTCCGGTCGTCGCCAAGCTCCAGGAGGGCCTGGACCGCTCGGCGAGCGACGGCGTGCTGGAGCCCCGTCAGGTGCAGCAGCTGGTCCGCCGGACCATCGGCAAGTGGGTCGCGGACAACTACCGCCGCCGGCCGATGATCCTGCCGGTCGTCGTCGAGGTCTGAGGCTCGCTCAAGACCGGCTGAGGCCGGTTTGACGTGGGGCGACCCGGTGCGTAATGTTCTCCGGGTTGCCCCACGGGACGGCCCCTCGGAAACGGGCTCGAATTCGGATTCGAATTCGAGAACGACCGGGGAAAACGGACCGAAAGACTCTGATAGAGTTCGGGAGCGCCGAAAGGCGAAAGCAAATCGGATGAATGAAACTCCGGAAAACGGAGCG
>NZ_LFVW01000189.1:0-18834 GCF_001182915.1 Kitasatospora sp. MY 5-36 | reverse complement strand
CCGCGCCGTAGGGGACGGCCGGGGCCCCCGTGGCGCCGAACGGTCCCGGGCCCGCCTGGCTCCCGCCCGGCAGCCCACCGTGCCCTGTGGCCGTCGCACCCGGCGGCTCCTGCCCGAGGGCTTCGGACCCGGAGCCGCCCCCGACCCCCGCCCCAGCGTCCGCCCCCGCCCCCGCTTCTGCCCCCACGTCGGTCACCGGAGCCCGGGTGATCCGGGCCCCCGAGGGCAGCCCGGACACCGCGGCCGACTGCGCCGCCTGCTCCAGCAGCGCCGAGGGCACCAGCACCGCGGCCCGGGTGCCGCCGTACGGGGACGGGTGCAGGGTGACCCGGACGTCGTGCCGGGCGGCCAGGTGCGCGACGACGAACAGGCCGAGCCGCAGGTCGTCGCCGAGCGCGGAGACGTCCAGGTCGGGCGGGTCGGCCAGGTACGCGTTGAGGCGCTGGTACTCCGTCTCGGTCATGCCGAGTCCGCGGTCCTCGACCTCGACCGCCAGGCCCTCGGGCACCTCCTTCGCGGAGATCTGCACCTGGGTGTACGGCGGGGAGAAGGTGGTGCCGTTCTCGATCAGTTCGGCGACCAGGTGGATGACGTCGGCGACGGCCTGCCCGCCGAGCGAGACGCGCGGCACGCCCCGGACGACGACCCGGGAGTAGCTCTCGGTCTCCGAGACGGCGCTGCGCAGCACGTTGACCACGGGTACGGCGTTGCGCCAGCGCCGGGCGGGGAGGTCGCCGCCGAGGATGACGAGGTTCTCGGCGTTGCGCCGCATCCGGGTGGCCAGGTGGTCGACCGCGAACAGTTCGCGCAGCAGTTCCGGGTCCTCGTGCTCGCGTTCCAGCGCGTCCAGCATGCTGATCTGCCGGTGGATCAGGATCTGGGTGCGCCGGGCGATGTTGAGGAAGACCTTCTTCGTCCCCTCGCGGCCCTGGGCCTGGTGGACGATGGCGGCGACCGCGGCCTGCCGGACGGCGGCGAGGCCCTCCGAGGCCTGCTGGACGTCGTCGCCGGTCCGTCGGGAGGGTGTCCAGGCGGCCGGGGCGGGCACCTGCTCCCCGGCGCGCAGCCGCCCGACCACCTCGGGGATCTCCTGCTCGGCGAGCGCCATGGTGTCGGCCCGCAGTTCGGACAGCCGCGCGGACAGTGCCCAGGCGGTCCGGATGCCGCGGACCAGGCTGATCAGTACCACCGCGGCGACGACCGCGCTGCCGGCCAGCAGCGCGGTGCGCTGGCCGGAGTCGCGCAGCAGGTAGGCGGCGTAGCCCCAGGCGGCGGCGAGGCCCAGGCTGGGGACCAGCACGGCGGCGAGGAGCGGGCTGCGGAGCGAGCCGGACCGCCCGGCGCGGTGGCCGGTGCGGGGGGCCGGTATGCCTGGCATCTGATTCCTTGCTGCAGGGCCGAGTCGCGGGGCCGGGTCGTGGAACCCGGCCGTCGAACCCGACCGCGGGGCCGGGTCGTGGAACCCGGTCCTGGAACCGGGTCGTGGGGCCTGGCCGCGGGACCGGCGCGCCGGTTCGGACCGGTGGGTCCGAGCGGCGGGCCGACCCGTACGGCGCGGCCGGGTCGCAGGGAGTCGGGGCCGGGATCCGTCGGAGCCGGTGACGTGGTGTCACCGGTCCGGCGGGGTGCAGCACGGCCGCCGACGGCACGGAACGCTATCAGCCCGTGGTGCGGTCGGCGCAATATCAACTGGCTCTGCGCACAAGGCCGATGGCCTCGCGACGGTGCCCGCGCCGGACGCTCCGCCGGGGCGAAGCCGCAGCTCACGGCCCTCGGTCCGGTCGGGCCGACGGTCCTCGGAGGTCGGGGACGGCCACGGGAAGGATGCGGCAGGAACAGGTCAAGTCGCGCCGCGGCGGGCGGGATCTCAGCCCGCCAGCGGCATCGGCAGCACCCGTCCGCCCAGGCCTGGCGGCTTCTCCACGTGGGCCTCCCGCTGGGCGGCGAGTTCGCTCCAGGGCCAGCTGGTCAGCTCGGACAGCTCCGCCGACCACTGCTTGCCGTAGGTGCCCGAGGCGAACTGCCCGAGCCGCAGCCGCTGGACGTCCGAGGTGCCGGCCGGCGGGTAGACGTGGGTGGCGTCCCGCAGGTAGCGCTCGATACGGAACTCGGGCTGGAGGCCGCGGGCGGCGTGGATCTCCATGGCGTTGCGCGCGGAGTCCAGCGCGTACTCGGTGTTGATGAGCTTGGCGTTCATCAGCTCGGCGTCGCAGGCGCGGCCGTGGTCGAGCAGGTGGGAGGCGTGGTAGGCGGCGAGCCTGGCGGTCATCAGCCGGGACTGCATCTCACCCAACTTGAGCATGATGTTCGGGAGTTGGTTGATCGGCCGACCGTACAGGACGCGCCCCTCGGCGAACCGGACGGTGTCCTCGACGATCGCGGTGTGGATGCCGAGCGCGACGGCGGCGAGGTTGATCCGGCCGTAGAGGGTGGAGGAGGAGTAGGCGACGTCCAGTCCCCGCCCCTCCCGGCCGAGCCGGTTTCCGGCCGGGATGCGGCAGTCCTCCAGGATGATCTCGCCGAAGCTGAAGCCGTGCAGCCCGCTCTGGGAGCCGGGGGAGCCGGTCCGGAACCCGGGGCGGTCGCTCTCGACCAGGAAGGCGGACAGGCCCCGGCTGCCCTGGCCGGTGCGCAGCACCACGCCGTGCACGTCCCCGATGTGGGAGTTGCCGACGAACCACTTGCGGCCGTTGAGCACGTACTCGTCGCCGTCGCGGACCGCGGTGCCGGTCATCCCGAGCACGTGCCCGCCGGACTCCGGCTCGGTGACGGCGATGGTCGGCAGGCACTCTCCGGAGGCGAACTTCGGCAGCCACGTGCGGCGTTGGGCCTGGGAGCCGTAGTGGAGGACCTTGGCCACGCCCAGCTGGGAGGCCTGCGCGATCGAGCCCGCGGCCCCGCTGACCCGGGCCAGCTCCTCGATGATCACGGTCTTGGCGACGTGCCCCAGCCCGAGGCCGCCGAACTCCCGGGGAATCGTCACGCCGATCCAGCCCTGCCGGGCGATCTCCCTGGCCAGCTCGACCTCGATCGTCCGCTCGGCCTCCATCCTGGCCACCCGCGGACGCACCTCCTTCTCCGCGAAGTCACGGACCTCGGCGCGAAGGCCCTCGTGACGGTCGTCGGTGAAGTAGTCCATCGCCATGCTCCGGTCCTCTCGATACGTGTGGTGCCGTGCCTCCGTCCGTGCCGTCGATGCCGCTCCGGCGACCCCTACGGGGGGCGGTGGGTGTGCGGGGGTGTCGGCCGGTCGCCCCGGTGCGATCGGCGCATGCGTCACCGGACGGTGTCCCGGCGACGGGAACCGTCCGTGTCTTCGGCAGGGCTCATTGTTGTATGGGGTACCGGGGCATCCCAGAGTCGATCTTGGATTGGCGCGATTCGGCCCGTCCCCGTCGGGAGGGGTTTCGTCCGGGCGCCGGGCGGGAATCGATCTTCGCTTCCGTGACGGTCCGTCGACCGGTCGTCCACATGCGGTTTTGACGAGCCATCGGCAAGGCTCCGGTGCGGCTCCGGCCGGGCGCCGGAAGGACTCCGGAAGGACATCGGCAGGACTGAAGAACGGTCGATCGGACCCGCCCGGGCGTTCTGATGTCTGGTTACATGTGCGCCATGACAGATGTGATGAGCACTCAAGGCCAGTTCCCGGGTGCCTCCGGGGAGTCCGCGCGAACTCGCAGGCTGCGCGGCCTTGGGCTCAACGACCCGTCCGCGGACGAGGCCTTCGACCGCTTCGCCCACCTGGCAGCCAGTATCACGCGCGCTCCCATCGCGATGGTCAACTTCATCAACGACGAACGCCAGATGTTCCGGGGGCTATACATTCCGCCAAGTTCGGCCGACGCCGCGGCCGAGGACGGATCGTCCTGGGCGGAACGCGGCATCGCCTTCGACCTCCCCACCCGCGAGATGCCGCTGAGCCACGGCTTCTGCCCGCACGTGGTCGCCCAGCGCTCCCCCCTCGCCCTCGACGACATCCTCGCCTACCCCCGGTTCGCGGGGAACCCGGTGGTGGACGAACTCGGCGTCCGCGCCTACCTCGGCGCCCCGCTCGTCGACGACACCAACACCGTCATCGGCACCGTCTGCGTGCTCGACCGGGAACCCCGGCAGTGGGGGCGCGAGCGGCTGCGCGACATCCAGCACCTCGCCGAGGCGCTGCTCTCCGAGATCCGGCTGCGCGACAGCCTGCTCGCCCAGCGCCAGGAGATGTTCGCCGCCTTCGACGGCTCGCCGTACCCCATCCTGCTCACCGAGGGCCCGGGCCAGGAGATCCGCTACGCCAATGCCCAGCACGCCGACACCTTCGGCGCGCCGACGGCGTACGGGACGATCGGCGCCGCGTACCCGCAGCTCGGCGCTGCGGGCCTCGAACAGACCGTCGTGGAGGCGTACCGCACCGGTCGCACCGCCGTCCTCGACAACGTCCGGATGCAGGCCGCCCGCCCGGACGCCCAGCGCGGCCGGCAGGTCTTCAGCTTCACCTGCACCCCGCTGCGGGCCGCGCTCACCGGCCGGATCAACGGCGTCCTCACCGTCGGCATGGACATCACCGCCCAGTCCCGCACCGAGGAGGAGCTCGGCACGCTGGCCGCCCTGCTCGTCGACCGGCTCCAGCAGAGCGGCGGCTCCGTGCCCGGACGCTCGGCCATCGCGGGCGAGGCCGGTCCCGTCCTGCCCGGCTGAACCCCGGCCGGTGCGGACCGCCCACCGCCGTGGCGGGGCGCCTCTCACCCCCGTGGAGAGGACCCCGCCACGGTGTCGGTGCGGTGCCGATGGTGTCGGCGCGGTACCGCCCGGGCCCGTCCGAGTTCCTCCGGTGCCGTCCGAGATCGTCCGGTGCCGTCCGGTGCTGGCCGGTATCGGGAGTTCGCCGGGATGCCCGCGGGATCCCCCCGGGATTCCGCCGGGCCGAGCGGGTGAACCGTCCCCGCGCCGCCGCCCCGACCGGGCCCGCGCCCGGGGTGCCGGGTGGTAGGCATGGGCCGCATGGACTGGTTCGCCGCCCCCGACTACTGGCTGAGCCGGCTGCTCGTCCAACGCCTGCTCGCCGCCCTCTACCTGATCGGATTCCTGGCCGCCGCCGCGCAGTTCCGCGCCCTGATCGGCGCCGACGGCATGCTGCCGGTGCCCCGGTTCACCGCCAGGGTCCCGTTCCGCCGATCCCCCGGTCTGTTCCACCTCCACTACAGCGACCGGTTCTTCGCCGCTGTCGCCTGGAGCGGCGCAGCCCTCGCCGCCGCGGTGGTGGGCGGGCTCGCCGACGCCGTCCCGCTCTGGGCGTCCGTCCTGCTGTGGGCGGTGCTCTGGGTCCTCTACCTCTCCATCGTCAACGTCGGGCAGACCTGGTACTCCTTCGGCTGGGAGTCCCTGCTGCTCGAAGCCGGCTTCCTCGCGGCCTTCCTGGGCAACGCCGACACCGCCCCGCCCACCCTGGTGCTGTGGTTGATGCGTTGGCTGGTCTTCCGGGTCGAGTTCGGCGCCGGACTGATCAAGCTGCGCGGCGACAGCTGCTGGCGGGACCTGACCTGTCTCCGGTTCCATCACGAGACCCAGCCGATGCCCGGACCGCTCAGCTGGTTCTTCCACCACCTGCCCGCCCCGGTCCACCGCGTGGAGGCCGCCGCCAATCATTTCGTCCAACTCGTCGTACCGGTGGGCCTGCTGCTGCCGCAGCCGATCGCGAGCTACGCGGCCTGCGCCGTCCTCGTCACCCAGTTCTGGCTGGTCGCCTCCGGCAACTTCGCCTGGCTCAACTGGCTGACCATCGTCCTCGTCCTCGCCGCCGTGCAGCCGACCCGCCTGGGCCTGCCCGTCCACGCCCGCGCGTACCCCGGCGCGCCGCTCTGGTACGAGGCGCTCGTGATCGCGTTGACCACCACCGTCGTGGTGCTCAGCTACTGGCCGGTGCGCAACATGCTCTCCCGCGCCCAGGCCATGAACCGCTCCTTCAACCGGCTCCACCTCGTCAACACCTACGGCGCCTTCGGCAGCGTCAACCGGCTCCGCCAGGAGGTGGTGGTCGAGGGCACCGACGAGGCCGTGCTCACCCCGCACACCGTCTGGCGCGAGTACGGCTTCAAGGGCAAGCCGGGCGATGTCCGTCGGCTCCCGCGCCAGTTCGCGCCCTACCACCTGCGGCTCGACTGGCTGATGTGGTTCGCCGGCATCTCGCCCGCCTACGCCCGCCCCTGGTTCCTGCCCTTCGTCACCCGCCTGCTGTCCGGCGACCGGGCCACCCTGCGCCTGCTGCGCCACAACCCGTTCCCGGACGCCCCGCCGACCCACGTCCGGGCGACCCTCTACCTCTACCGGTTCACCGATTGGCGCGAACTGCGGGAAACCGGCGCGTGGTGGCACCGCACCGCGCTCGGCGAGTACCTCGCTCCGGTCGATCTGCACGCCGTCGGCCGGGCCGGGTACCGGCCGCCGCTCGGCCGACGGGGACCGGCACGGGGACGCGGCGTACGGGACGTACCGCTGGAGCGGTTCCGTCGGCCCGGCAGGCGACGGGACATGCGGCCGGACCGGCGGCCCGGGCCGTCCGGTGGAGAGCGGCGGGAGGGCGCGGGATGAGGGCCGGCGGTGTGGAGCCGTGAGCAGCGGAGACACCCGTCCGGACCAATGCCGGGCCACTTGCGGACCAGCTCCGGAGCGGCGCCGGACCACCCGGTCGGACCGCCCGAGTGGCGGCCAGGCGGGCGGTATGGCACACGACACCCGCCCGTCCGGGCGGTGGGTGCGGGCAAGGCTCGAACGGGCACCCGTATTCTGGGCGTCCACACCGGCAGCCCGACCGCGCGCCCCCTAGCCCCGCCCCAGGGGCGACCCCGCGCACCCGGTCCGCCGCCCCCTCGCCGCCAGCCCCGCCGTCGACGCCCAGAACCGGACCTCACATGACAGTGCTTCACTCGCGCAACGCCGACGCAGCCGACCCGGCGGACGTCGCCGACGCCGCAGACGTCAAGGACCCCCAGGACGCCGCCGCGGAGCCCGACCTCCGCGAGGACCTCGGCCGCTACGCCGAGCTCGGGGCCTTCACGCTCACCGCCGAGACCCACGCCTGGTACGCGGCCGTCGACACCGTCGCCACCCCCGAGGACGCCCGCGCGGCCTCCACGGCCCTCGCCGAACTGCGCGGCAGCGACCTCCAGCAGACCTGGGAGGCCGTCCTCTCCCTCGCCGCCGACACCAAGCTGGACGAGCCCGACACCGTCGCCAAGACCGCGCTGCTGGTCGAGATGCTCCAGCGGGTGCACCGCACCTCCGCGGCCCTCTTCCCCGCCGCGTACGACGCCGACCTCGGCGCCCTCGCCGCCGCCACCGCCGACAGCACCTGGCGCCGCGAGAACGGCGTCAAGCTCTCCTGGCTGCGCGGCCGCTCGCTGCGCAAGCAGGCCGTCGCGCTCGCCACCGACCGCCGCATCCGCCGCGAGGACCTGCACGAGGCCCTCACCTCCGCCGAGATCGAGCGCCGCGCCTGGGCCGCGCTCGCCCCGGCCGGCACCCTCCCGCGAGTGCCCACCGACGGCGCCCTGGTCGACCGCACCGCCCAGGCCTTCGAGACGATCAACACCGGCCTGCGCGGCCTCGCCCGCCTGCTGCCCGACCACGACCTCGACGGGCTGCCCTTCGCCGAGCTGATCGACCTGGTCGAGCGCCTCGCCGCCGACGAGGGCACCCTCTACCGCCTGCCCACCATCCGCGGCCTGCGCGCCGGCCTCGAGGAGGCCGGCCTCGCCGACCTGCTCGCCGAACTCGCCACCGCCAAGGCCGACCGCCGCGCCGCCGAGGCCGCGTACACGGCCCGCCAGGCGCTGGCGAGCGGGCAGCGGGACGGGCTGGCGGAGAAGAGCGCCGCTGCTGTCGAGGCGGCGCCGGTCGAGGAGCCGGGTGCCGAGGACGCTGCCGGTGCTGTGGCCGAGGCCGAGGCCGAGGCCGATGCCGCTGTCGACATCGACGGTGCGACCGGTGCGGAGGAGGCTGCGGTCGAGGAGCCCGGGACCGAGGAGCCGACCGACCGGGCCGACGCCGAGGCGGCTGCCCTGCAGGCGCTGGCCGGTGGACAGCGGGACGGGCTCGTGGAAGAGACCCCGGCCGCGGTGACGGCTCCGGTGGAGGACACCGAGGAGACCGCTGCGGCGACTGCGACTGCGGTGGCCGAGGCTGAGGCCGAGACCAAGGAAGAGACCGAGACCGAGACCAAGGCCGAGGTCGAGATCGAGGCCGAACCGGCGTCGGACGCGGTTGCCGCTGACGACGAGCCGGCGGCGGCGCAGGCCGAGGAGGAGACCCCGGCCGCTGTGGTCTCCCTCCCGGCGCCCTCCCCGGCGGCCGACGACCTGGTGGCCGCCGCGACCGTCGCCCTGGCCGAGGCCGCGGCCGCGGACGAGACGACGGCGGACACGGAGCCGGAGGCTGCCCTGGTCGCCGAGGTCGTCGAGGTCAAGGAGACCGCGGTCGAGGTCGCGGTCGAGGAGCCGGTTGTCGAGGCCGCTGAGATTGCCGTCGACGCCGAGGTTGTGGCCGAGCCGGTTGTCGAGGCCGAGCCCGAGGCCGTTGCGGTGGAGCCCGCTGTCGAGGCGTCGGCCGTGGAGGCTGATGAGCCTGCGGTTGAGGTCGAGGCGGTCGTCGCTGAGGCTACGGTCGAGGCGGTCGTCGAGGCCGTTGTGGTGGAGCCCGCCGCCGAGGAGTCGGCCACCGTGACTGCCGTTGAGGCGGAGACGGTCGAGGCCGAGGTCGAGCCTGTGGTCGAGGCCGAGGCCGTTGTGGCGGAGCCCGCCGTCGAGGAGCCGGCCGCCGTTCCTGCGGTTGAGGCCGAGACTGTGGTTGAGGCCGAGCCCGAGCCCGAGAGCGTTGTCGAGGAGCCCGTCGCCGAGGCCGAGGCTGTGGCCGAAGAGGTGGCGGAGCCGGTGGCCGAGCCCGAGGCTGCCGTGGAGGCGCCTGCGGTTGAGGTCGAGGTGCCCGCCGTCGAGCCCGAGCCCGAGCCCGAGCCCGTCTCCGCTGCCGAGGAGCCGGTCGTCGAAGCCGAGGCCAAGCCCGAGCCCGTCGCCGCCGTCGAGGTGCCCGCCGCCGAGCCCGAGGCCGACGCCCGTCCCGCGAAGCCGGACTTCACGCCCGGCCGCCCCGTGACCGCCTACTCCGCCGACGAGCTGCTCGCCGTCGTGCGGTGGGTGGACGGCGACGGTGCCGAGCGGACCGATGAGGAGCTGCTGCGGGCGGCCATGAAGGAGCTGGGCTTCGCCCGTCTCGGCCCCCGGATCAAGGAGGCGCTGGGCGCCGCCGTGGCCGCCGCGCGCGGCTGACGACGTACGGCCACACAGGCCGAGGGCCCGGGACGCGAGCACGCGTCCCGGGCCCTGTCGTGTTCCGGGGCGCCCTATGGCGACGTACGCCGGTCCCCAGGTGTCACGGGCGGTCGTCCTACGAGGCGTCCGGACTGCCCGGACCGCCCGGACCGAGGGGGTGGTCGAGGGCGTGCCGCAGTACGGCCGGGGCGGTCACCAGCGACGGTCCGTACCAGGTCAGGTGCCGTCCGCTGACCAGTGCCGCCGGTGTGCCCGGGAACGCCTCCGGGCCGTCCTCGGCGGTGAAGCGGTACGGCTCGTCCGGCAGGACCACCAACTCCGGTCGGCAGGCGAGCAGTTCTGGCAGTGGAACGGCCGGGTAGCGCTCGGGGTGGTCGGCGTGGACGAGTCGCAGGCCCAGGCGGCGCAGCAGGTCCCCGGCGAAGGTGTCGCGGCCGAGGACCATCCACGGGCGGCGCCAGATCGGGACGACGGTCCGGGGGCCGTCGGCCTCCGGGGGCGCGCCGTCGCTCCCGACGGAGGCCCAGGCGGCCTCCGCCTCGTCCAGCCAGGCGGGCCGGGGCAGCCCGCAGGCGGTGGTCAGCAGCCGGTGCAGGGAGCGGAAGGCGTCGTCCAGGGTGCGGATGTCGGTGACCCAGACCGGGACGCCGGCCGCCCGCAGCGCGTCCAGGTCGGGGCGCCGGTTCTCCTCGTCGTTGGCGAGGACGAGGTCGGGCGCGAGCGCGAGGATGCGCGGGACGTCCGGGTTCTTGGTGCCGCCGATCCGGGTGACGGACAGGTCGGCGGGGTGGCTGCACCAGTCGGTGGCGCCGACCAGCAGGCCGGGTGCGGTGGCGGCGACCGCTTCGGTCAGTGACGGCACCAGCGAGACCACCCGGCGGGGCGGGCGCGGTCCGAGCCGGACGGGGAGGTCGAGGTCGTCGCGCGGGGCGGTGGGGTCGGCCATCCGGTCAGCCTACGTCCGGCCTCCGGCGAGGGGGCGTGCGGACGGCGACCGGCCGCGCGCGGCACCGGAGACCCACTGCCGGGAACCCGTTGCCGGCCGCGCATCGCCGGAGACCAACCGCCGGGAACCCATCGCCCGGGCCGTCCGACTACCTGGTCCGGGTCCGCAGCACGGGCCCTCAGTACGACCACCCGGTGCCAGGACCGAGCCCGGTCACCCGGGACCGTCACCGAGCACCATCACCGACCAGGAGAGTTGTCATGCGCCCTCGTGTCGTCTGCGGAATCGCGGCCGCCGTCGCCCTGTTCGCCACGGCCTGCGGAAGCGGGACCGGGGGCGGGTCGAGCGCCTCCGTCACCGTCCGGCCCGACGCCGGCGGTGGCTTCCCCGTCACGGTCGCCGACTGCGCGGGCAAGGAGACCACCATCGCCAAGGCGCCCGGCAGGATCGTCACCAGCAACGCCTCCAGCCTGGAGCTGCTGCTCCGACTCGGCGCGGGGGAAAGGGTGATCGGCACCGGCTTCCCGCCCGGCAAGGGCACCCTGCCCGCCGCGCTCGCCGAGCAGGGCGCCAAGGTGCCGGTGCTCGGGGACAAGAGCATCCCCAAGGAGAAGCTCCTCGGCTCCGGCGCCGACCTCTACGTGGACACCTTCGGCGCGATGCCGATGATGGGCGGCGGCGCCACCGGGCCGAGCGAGGAGGAGTACGCGGCGGCCGGCATCCAGCACGTGTACCTGCTCTCCACCGCCTGCGCCGGGACGCCGAAGGCCGCCAAGGCGCCGCGCACCGACCTGGCCGGGATCGAGGAGGACGTCCGCCGGCTCGGCGCCGTCACCGGCACGGCCGCGCGGGCGGAGGAGCTGGTCGCGGGGATGGAGAAGCAGCTCGGCGAGGTCCGCACCGCGCTCGCCGCCGTGCCGGAGGGGCAGCGGCCGAGCTACTTCGTCTTCGACTTCGACGCCGGCACCAAGCAGCCGGTGGCGGTCTGCGGCCGGCAGGTCGCCAACGCCGTGATCACCCAGGCCGGGGCGCGCAACGTGTTCGCCGACTGCGACGCCGACTTCAAGCCCGGCTCCTGGGAGGACGTGGTCGCCAAGAACCCGGACTGGATCCAGCTGGCCGTGCGCAACCGGGGCAGCGAGGAGGCCACCCGCAAGGCCTTCGACGAGGCCGAGGCCTTCCTGAAGGGCTTTCCCGCGACCCAGGGCCTGAAGGCCGTCCAGGAGGGGCACTTCGTCCGGCTCGGCTCCGAGGTGACGACCATCGCGGGGGTGCGCAACGCCGACGCCGTCCGGCAGATCGCCGCGACCGTCCACCCTGACCTCGTCAAGGCCCCCGACCTCGCCAAGAACGGGCAGTAGCCGGTGACGTCGGCCACCGCTCGGAAGGAGCGCGGCGAAGTCCGCCCGGCCCGCATCCTGCGGGCCGGGCCGCTGGCCGCCGTCCTCGTCGTCGCCCTGGTGCTCGCGCTGACCGCCGCCGTCTCGCTCGGCTCGGTGGACGTCCCGGCCGCCGAGGTCTGGTCGGTGGTCGCCCGCCGGCTCACCGGCCGGGCCCCGGAGCCAGGCACCCGTGATCTCATCGTCTGGCAACTGCGCGTCCCCCGTGCCCTGTTGGCGGCCGTGGTGGGCGCCGGGCTCGGCCTGGTCGGCACCGCCGTGCAGGCCCTGGTCCGCAACCCGCTCGCCGACCCGTACCTGCTCGGCATCTCCTCCGGGGCCTCGCTCGGCGCGGTCGCCGCGATCGTCCTCGGCACCACCCTCGGGCTCCAGCTCTCCTTCGGCAGCGCGCTCGGCCTCACCGTCTCCCTGGCGGCGTTCGCCGGCGCGCTCGCCGCGTTCTCGCTGGTCTGGCTGATGGCCCGGCGCGGTGGCGGCTTCTCCCCGCTGCGCCTGGTCCTCGCGGGCATCGGCATCGCCCAGTTCCTCGGCGGCATCACCAGCTACCTGGTCCTGCAGACCCGCGACGAGCAGCAGACCAGGGGCGTGCTGTTCTGGCTGATGGGCAGCCTCGGCGGCGCCGTCTGGGCCCAACTCGCCGTCCCGGCCGTCGCGGTGGCGCTCGGACTGGCCCTGCTCCAGGCCCGCGCCCGGGGGCTCAACGCGATGCTGATGGGTGACGAGACGGCCGCCGGGCTCGGCGTGGACGTCGCCCGGCTGCGCCGCGAGGTCTTCGTCGTCACCAGTGTGCTCACCGGGGTGCTGGTCGCCGTCTCCGGGGCGATCGGCTTCGTCGGGCTGATGGTGCCGCACGTGTGCCGGCTGCTGGTCGGCGCCGACCACCGGCGGCTGCTGCCGCTGTCCGCGCTCACCGGGGCGCTGCTGCTGGTCGTCGTCGACACGGTGGCCCGCACCGCCCTGGACGGCCAGGAACTGCCGATCGGCGTGGTCACCGCCGTCCTCGGCGCCCCCACCCTGCTCTACCTGCTGGACCGACGACTGGAGCGCAGTTGAGGATCGCCGTCGAGGACCTGAGTGTCGCCCTGGCCGGCCGGACGGTGCTGGCCGGGGCCAACCTGATCGCCGAGGAGGGGGAGATCGCCGGACTGGTCGGACCCAACGGCAGCGGCAAGTCCAGCCTGCTGCGCACCGTCTACCGGCACCTGCGGCCCAACGCCGGGCGGGTGCTGCTGGCCGGGCGGGACCTGGCGGAGCTACGGCCCGCCGAGTCCGCCCGGCACATCGGGGCGCTGCCCCAGGAGCGCGGCGGGGACTTCGAGTTGAGCGTCCGCGAGGTGGTCGCGATGGGCCGCACGCCCTACAAGCGGGCCTTCGCGGCCGACGACGCCGAGGACCGCCGGATCACGGCCGAGGCGCTGGCCCGGGTCGGCATGGCCGGGGCCGCCGGCCGCCGGTTCGCCCAACTGTCCGGCGGGGAACGGCAACGGGTGCTGCTGGCCCGGGCGCTCGCCCAGCAGCCGGACGTCCTGGTGCTGGACGAGCCGACCAACCACCTGGACGTCCGGCACCAGGTCGAACTGCTCGCCCTGCTCCGGGAGCAGCGCCGCACCACCCTGGTGGCCCTGCACGACCTCAACGCCGCCGCCTCGGTCTGCGACCGGCTGCACGTCCTGCACCGCGGCGCCCTGGTGGCCTCCGGGACGCCGCGCGAGGTGCTGACCGCCGAGCTGCTGGCCGAGGTCTTCGGGGTGCGGGCCGCGGTGGTCGAACACCCGCTCACCGGCGACCCGTTGATCGCCTTCGACCACCGCGCCCCGGCAGCGGCGGCGGAGGCGGAGGCGGAGGCCGCCGCGCCGGGGCGCTAGGTGTTCCGTCCCTTCCCGTACGGGGTCGCGGCCTAGCGGGACTCGTAGTGGCTCGGCCGGCCGTCCCGCAGGACCAGTCGGCCGAGCCGGGCGGCCTCGTCACTGCGCAGCAACTCCCGCCGGCCGTCGGCGCGGTGGAGAACGGTGGAGTGCCAGGGGGTGGTCCAGGAGTCGGCCGCCGCCAGCAGCCGGATGCCGAACTTGGACGCCCCGGCCGGCTGCGGGTGGATGGAGAGCCGGACGGCGCGCGGGTGGTGTTCGGCGATCAACTCGCCCCAGGCGCGGCTGCGCTGGATCACGCCGTAGGCGCGGCGGCGGCACTCCCGCTGGAGGGCGGAGCGGGTGCCGGTGAAGCCGACGGTGTCCTCGGTGAGGAAGCGGGTGATGCCCCGATAGAGCCGCAGGGTCTCCTCCTCGGTCAGCACCTGCTCGCGCAACTCCTCGACGCTCGGCGCGTACCGGGCGTGCACCCGGGCGCGCTTCTCGTCGTACGGGAGGTCGCCGAGGACGGCCCGCAGGTCGAAGGTGTCGAGGTGGGCCAGGCCCTCGCGGGCGATCATGGCGGTCAGGGCGTCCGAGTAGGCGTCTATATGGTCGTCCGGGACGTTGATCAGGTCGCCGAAGATGTGCCCGTCCGAGCAGATCAGGATGCGCGCACCGGGTGCGTGCAGGCGGCCGATCTCGGCGCACAGGCCGTCGAGGAAGGTCAGCGACAGCCGTTCGCCCTCGTCGGGCAGGTGGCCGAGCACCTTCGCGGGGTTCGGCGACTTGCAGGGGAAGCCGGGCAGGGTCAGGACGATCGGTTCGCCGGCGGCGATGAAGTCCGCCAACTGGGCCAGCTGGAGCGGGAAGTGCTCCGGCCGGGCGTCGAACTCCGGGTCCGCGGCGCGGCGGTGCGGCAGCAGCAGGCCGAGGACGCGGGCGGCGAGGGCGGCGGCGGTGGTGCCGGTGTCGGGGGTGCTGGTGTCGGGGGCGCTGGTGGCAGTGGTGAGGGCGTCGGGGGTGATGACGGCAGGGGCGGTGCCGACGGGCGGCATGGTGGGTCCTCCACGAAAGGCAGTGCGGTACGGGTTTCGGGCTCCGGGCGGGCGGAGCCGGACGGTCGGAGCCGGGGCGCGGTGCGCCCGGGGGTCAGCGGCGGTGGTCGTAGGCGACCGGCAGCCGGTTCACCCCGCGGGCCAGGACGGCGGGGACCCAGGCCAGGTCCGCCAGGCCGTCGCCGGGCGCCTCGGCCGGACGCAGCCCGGGCAGCCGGGTGAGCAGGGTGGCGAGGGCGACCTGGAGTTCGGCCCGGGCCAGCGCGGCGCCGGGGCAGTAGTGGATGCCGTGGCCGAAGGCCAGGTGGGCGTTGGGCGTGCGGTCGAGGTCGAGGCGGTCGGGCTCGGGGAACTGCGCGTCGTCGCGGTTGGCGGCGCAGAGCGAGACGATCACCGAGTCGCCGGCCGGGACGGTGGTGCCGAACAGGTCGCTGTCCTCGGCGAAGAACCGCCAGGTGGTGAGCTCGAACGCGGCGTCGTGGCGCAGCAGTTCCTCCACCGCCCGGGCGAGCCGGCCGGGCTCGTCGACGCCCTCGCGCAGCCGGGCGAGCTGCTCGGGGTGGCGCAGCAGGGTGACCAGCATGGTGGTGATCTGGTTGGTGACCGGCTCCTGCCCGGCGACCAGCAGCTGGAACACCATCGAGTCCAGCTCCGCGCGGCTCAACTCGCCCGCGTCATGGGCGGCGACGAGCCGGCCCAGCAGGTCCTCCTGTGCCGCCCAGCCGGGTTCGCGGCAGTCGGCGCGCTTTCGGACGACGACGTCGGCGATGTACGTCTGGAGGCCGCGCAGCCGGGCCTCGTACGCCGGGCGGCCGGGGTCCTGCGGGCCGACCGGCTGGACCACCTTGCCCCAGTCCCGGTCGAAGCGGTCCGCCAACTCGGGCGGCAGGCCGATGACTTCGGCGAGCGCCCGGAAGGGGTAGTGGGCCGCGAAGCCGGCCACCAGGTCCGCGCCGCCGGACTCCGGCAGCTCGTCCACCAGGGCGTCGGCCAGCTCCTGGAACCGGGGGCGCAGCGACTCCACCCGGCGCGGGGCGAAGGCGTCGAGCACGAGCCGGCGCATCGAGGTGTGCTTGGGCGGGTCCTGGTGGAGCAGGTGGACCTGGAGCTGCGAGTGCTGGGGCTCGGGCATGATCGACGCGAGCCGGCGCCAGTTGTCGTTGCCGAGGCTGTGGTTCTTCCCGAGGCGGGGGTCGTTGAGGGCCGCGTGGGCGGCCCGGTAGCCGGTGACCAGCCAGGCGTGGATGCCGCTGGGGAACTCCACCCGGTGCACCGGCCCGGCCTCGCGCATCCGCTGGTAGAGCGGGTACGGGTCGCGCTTGTACGCGGGACCGTACAGCGGGACGGGGGAGGGCAGCCGGTCGTACCCGTACGGGCAGCGCGGGGCGTCGTCGGTGGCGGCCGGGTCGGGGATCGTGTCGGTCATCTGAAGCGGTCCTTCGGTGGGGAGGGGGTGGTGGTGGGGTGCGCTCGGGCGGGTGCGGCGCGGTGCGGTGCAGTGCGGGGTGGGGCGGTCAGGGCCTGGGGCGGCGGTGCAGGGCGAGCAGCGCGACGGCGGTGGCCGCGACGAGGGCGGCCAGGGCGATTCCGGCCCGGGTCCCGGTGGTGTCGCGGGCCCCGGCCAGGGCGGTGGCGGTCGCGAGGGCCGGGCCGAGCGCGAAGCCGAGGCTGCGGGCGAGTTGGACGGCGGAGCCGGCGGTGGCGAGCTTCCCGGGTGGGGAGGCGGACATCACCAGGGCCTGGGTGGGGCCGCCGTTGAGGCCCATCCCGGCACCGGCGAGGGCGAGTCGCGCGGCGATCTCGGGGGCGGACCAGCCGGTGTCCAGCGGGACGAGCAGGGCCAGGCCGAGGGTGGTGACGGCGGCGCCGGTGAGCGCGGTCGGGCGGGCGCCCCAGCGGTCGGCCAGCCGGCCGCCGACCCGGCCGGCCAGCACCATGCCGAGCGGGAACGCCAGCATGGTGAGCGCGGTGGCGGTGGCGCTCTCGCCCCGAGGGCCGCGCAGGTGCTGGGCGAGCAGGTAGTGGCAGGCCGCGAAGCCGGCGGCGAGCGCCAGCACGGAGGCGTTGACCCCGGCGGTCCCGGCGGCCCGCAGCACCTCGGCCACCGGTCGGCCGCCCGGGCGGCGCAGCCAGAGCAGCACCAGCGGAACGGCGGGCAGGACGAGCAGCAGCCACAGCGCGGACTTCGGGGCCAGGGTGAGCCCGAGCAGGACGGCGGCCACGGCGGCGCCGATCAGCGCGGCGTCGCCGAGCGAGGACCGGTCGGGCGGCCGCAGTCCGCCTCGGCGCGGGGCGTGGCGCCGCACGATCAGCACGGCGGCCAGGCAGACCGGCAGTTTCACCAGGAAGATCGCCCGCCAGCCCAGGTGGTCCAGCAGCAGACCGCCGATCACCGGCCCGGTGACGGCGCCGAGCGGACCGAGCGTCGCGGGCACGCTCATCGCCCGGCCGCGCAGCTCGGGCCGGACGGAGGTCGCGGCGAGCACCGGCATCAGGACGAAGAGCACGGCCCCGAAGGCGCCCTGGAACAGCCGGGCCGCGATCAGCCAACCGGCCCAGGGGGCGCAGGCGGCCAGCACGCTGCACAGGGCGAAGCAGCCGACCGCGAGCAGCAGGGCCGAGCGGGTGCCGACCTGGTCCAGCCAGCGCCCGGCGGGCAACAGCAGGGCGACGAGCGGGAGTTGGTACCCGAGGACGGCCCACTGGGCGACCCCGGGGGAGACGTGCAGGCCGGCCGAGATGTCGGTGAGCGCGAGGTTGACCACGTTCATGTCGAGCATCGCGACGAAGGACAGCAGTCCCGCGGCGACGACCAGGCTCCAGCGGTCCGCCGGTTGCTGCTGACGCCCCGTCAGAGATGAGGCGGTCGGGATTGGTTGCGCCGTCATGAAGTCCCTCCGTCTCCCGTGCTGCTGGATCGGACGCCGCCTCGGCGGCGGGGTCCGGTACAGCAGTCGGTGGCGAGGGGGCTCCGGTTCCGAACACTTGGGGGATTTCTTCTCGGCAGCCGGCAGTCGACGGCTGGCAACGGACAACGGACAGCTGACAGACGACAGCTTTCAGCGAACAGATAACAGATTTCGAAATCTGTTATCTGTTCGCTGTCAGTTGTCCGCCGCTGCCCGCTGCCCGCCGCCCGCCCGCCGCTCAGCAGGCGGTCGCGAGCTCCCCGGCCTCGGCGGCGCGCAGGCGTGCCACCAGCTCCTCCCGCGCCCGGGCGACCCGGGAGCGGACGGTCCCGACGGGGCAACCGGCGACCTCGGCCGCCTCGGCGTAGCTCAGGCCGACCACCTGCGTCAGCACGAAGGCCTCGCGCCGCTGGGCGGGCACCCGGTCGAGCAGGTCGCCGAGCGCGACGCCGTCCTCGAACCCGGCCGTCGGTGCGCCGCCCTGCCGCTCCGCCGCCTCCTGCCAGTCCGGCAGGGCCGCGCAGCGCGGCCGGGCGGCGGCCATCCGGTACCGGTCGATCACCGTCCGCCGGGCGATCGACAGCAGCCAGGTGCGGGCGGAGGAGCGCCCCGCGAACGCGGGCAGGCCGCGCAGTGCGCGCAGGAAGGTCTCCTGGGCGAGGTCGTCGGCGGACTGCACGTCGGTCAGGTGGGCGACGAAGCGCCAGACGTCCCGCTGGGTCGCCCGGACGAAGGCCTCGACGTCGGCCGCCCGTCCGGAGCGGGCGGTCAGTGCCAGTGCGGTGAGCTGCTCGTCATCCACGGCGGCCCCCTGCCCGGCCGGTCCCGGCGGCACGGCCATGCGGGACGATGGTCGTATGAGATGCGCGCAGTTCCGTACCGCTCTGTCCGCCCGGCTCGACGGCGAACCGAGCGGTCTGCCGGAGGTACGGCTGGACAAGCACGTCGCGCGCTGCGCCAGCTGCCGGGAGTGGCTGGCCAGGGCCGAGCAGCTGCACGGCCGGGTGCGGGCGGGCGCCACCGACGGGCCCTCGCCCGAGTGGTCGGCCCGGCTGCTGGCCCGGCTGGGCGAGGGCGGCCCCGAAGGCCGTGCTCCGGACGGACCGCGGTCCGTCGAGCGCTAGGCGCGGTGGGTGTGCCCGGCGGGGCGGGCGCGTCCGGGGGAGCGGGAACGGCGGGACGGTGGCGCCGGCCGGAGCCGGTGCGCCGTCGAAGTCAGGCATGGGAAGGTCCCGAGGGGAAGGCGGGGAGCGGCACCGCGTAGCGCGGCACCGTCGGCGTCCATGGGCAGCCGCGCGGCACGCCGGCCCTGGGGAGGCGCGGCGGCGGACGCGGGCCCGCACCCTGACGGCACGACGGCGCGGGGCGC
>NZ_LFVW01000188.1:0-18907 GCF_001182915.1 Kitasatospora sp. MY 5-36 | reverse complement strand
GCCGGCTGCCGAGGCCGAGCAGCTCGGCGGCCTTGCGGACGCAGGAGTGGGTCTCGCCGGTGACGTAGCCGACCAGCGGCGGCAGGCCCGCCAGGCCCTCCTCGCGGACGTCCCGGCCGGCCCGCCGGGCGGCGCGGCTGCGGGCGGCGGCGAGGCAGACGATGGTCGCCATCGAGGTGCCGGAGGTGAGCAGGCCGCCGCCGGCCGGGTGCGGGAAGCCGACCAGTTCGGCTATCCAGCGGACCACGGCGCGCTCCAGGTGGACGTCGGCGTGGTCGCCGCCGGCCGAGCTGGGGTTCATCGCGGAGGCGGCGAGGGTGGCGAGCACCCCGGCGGGGGCGGGGGCGGAGTTGACCCAGCCGAAGAAGCGCGGGTTGCCGTTGCCCATCGGGTACGGCAGGACGTCCCGTCCGATGGCGCCGATCAGCTCGTCGAGCGGGCGGCCCTCGGCGGGCAGCGGGGCGTCGAGCAGGGCCCGGCGGGCGGTCTCGTCCATGGGCTGCCAGACCGGGCGTCCGGGCAGGTCGGCGAGGTAGTCGGAGACGAGGTCGGCGGTGGCGTGGGCTGCACGGCGGAAATCGGCGTCGGCGACGTCGGTGCCGGTGACGTCGGTGCCGGGGGAGTCCTCGGTGGTCATGGCGTGCTCCAGGGAGGCCGGGGGACGGGCTGGGCGAGGCGCGGCGTCCTTGGCGCACCCGGGTCAGGCGATGATCGGGTGATCCTACGCAAGCAGGCCCGCACCGTGCGGTGCGAGCCTGCTTGCTGAGACCCGGGGGCGTCAGTCCAGCGAGCTGGACAGGCCGCTCGCCGAGCGGCAGTAGCCCTGCATCTCCTTGTTGGTGATCTTGGCGCAGAGCCGTCCGGCCGCGCCCCCGTCGGTGTAGTTGACCGTGTAGTAGCTGACCAGGCCCTCGGCGCAGGCCTTGCGCTGCCAGCCGTCGGCGGCGGTCGCGCACTGCTCGGACGCCCAGTCCTCGCGGTCCAGGTTGTACTTCATGGTGCGCGAGCCGACACCGCGGCTGCAGTCCACCGCCCCGCCGCTGGCCTTGCCGTTGAGGCACCACTTGAGGGCCTCGGCGTAGACCTCGGGGTGGTTCGGGTAGTCGTGCGAGGAGAGGAAGAAGGTCGGGGCGTAGAAGAAGCAGGCCGACTGGAACAGCGACGGCTGGTCCTTGCACGGGTAGAGCGGGTCCTGGGCGAGCTTGTCGGCGGGCAGGTTGGCCTTGGCCTGCTCGTCCTCCTCGTCCGGGCCGAAGAGCTGCATGAACAGGCCCTCGGAGCAGCGGATCCGGTTCTGGTCGGAGGGGAACTTGTTGCACAGGTCGCGCGCCTTGGCGACGTCCTGCTTGGCGACGAACATGGTGCCGTGGCCGACGCCGTGGATGCAGGGCCCGGTGTTCTTGGGCGCGCAGAGCTTGAGCAGGTCCGTCTCGGGCTGGGTGGAGGCGTTGAGCATCTCCTCGACCGCGCCGTGCAGGTAGCCGGCCGCGCAGGTCTCGTGCGGGAAGGAGATGACCTTCTGGAAGTCGGCGTTGAAGCGCTTGACCGCCGCGTGGCCGAGCTCGTGCGCGATCGGGTGGCAGAAGCGCACGGTGTACGGCTTCTCCTTGGTGATCTTGTCGAGGTCGGCCAGGGCGACACCGGGGTCGGTGGCGTCCATCTCGGCCATCACCTTGTTGCGCAGCGTGGAGCGGGTCCACACGGCGGGGTCGCCGGTCGGGGTGGCGCTCGCGGGGCCGGCCGCGGCCGGCCGGGCGCCGGCGGCGGGGGTCCCGGGGGCGACGGCGGTCAGGGACGCGGTGGCCGCCGCGGGCGACCAGTCGGTGACGGCCACCGACCCCAGGCCCAGGACGCCCAGGAGCAGGGCGGTGAGAATCGCGAAGACTCGCGGCTGCATGACGGGATCCCCCGGCGGATCGAGGTGAACGTTTCGCTCCCATCCTGACGGCACGTGAGCGGTAAGCCGCGATTTCGCCCGCCATTCGGGAGGTGTCGGCGACGCTATCGCACCGTGGGACCTCCGGGCCCGGCGGGATGGTTCCGCACAATCACCCGGACGGAGTACGGGGGCGCGGGCGTCGCCGGGTGCGCCGTTCGGGTGGCGGCACCCGCGCCCCACACGCGTTCAGGCCCCGGCGGTCAGAGCTCCAGCGTCACCCGGTACTCCGTCAGCCAGGCGTCGAAGTCCAGCGCGAGGTCGACGGCCAGCCGGACGGACTGCGGGTCGGTGTCCGGGGCGAGCGCGTCGGCGAGGCGCCGCCGGTCGAGCAGGTCCAGGGCCGGGGAGGTGCGCTCGACGGCCAGCCGGGCCAGTTCGGCGCGCAGCTTCGCCGGGTAGTGCGGGTCGGTGGTGACCGGGTACGGGCTCTTCGCCCGCTCGGCGACCGCGGCCGGCAGCACGTCCCGGACGGCGGCGCGCAGCAGGCTCTTCTCCCGCCCGTCGAAGGACTTCATCGCCCACGGGGCGTTGAAGACGTACTGGACCAGCCGGTGGTCGCAGAACGGCACCCGCACCTCCAGGCCGTTGGCCATGCTCATCCGGTCCTTGCGGTCGAGCAGGATGCAGACGAAGCGGGTCAGGTTGAGGTACGAGATCTCGCGCATCCGCCGTTCGAGCGGATCCGCCTCCGGCAGGTGCGGGACCTCGGCGACCGCCTCGCGGTAGCGGGCCCTGCGGTAGCCGTCCAGGTCGAGCTTGCGGAGCAGTTCGGCGTCCAGGAGGTGCTCGCGCGGGGTGGCTCCGCCGCCGGCGATGCCGGTGAGGCCGAGCGCCCAGGGGAAGTCGTCGACGGCGATGGTGGCCGGGTCGTGGAACCAGCGGTAGCCGCCGAAGAGCTCGTCCGCGGACTCGCCGGACAGTGCGACGGTGGAGTGGCGGCGCACGCCCCGGAAGAGCAGCAGCAGCGAGGTGTCCATGTCGCCGACGCCGTTGGGCAGGTCACGGGCGCGCAGCACGACGGAGCGCCGGGCCGGGTCCGTCAGGTCGGCCGCGTCCAGCTCGACGACGCTGTGGTTGGCGCCGACGTGGTCGGCGAGCAGCCGGGCGAAGGGGCCGTCCTGGGTCTGCCGGACGTCGTTGGCGTTGAAGGTCTCGCTCTGCCCGGCGAAGCCGACCGAGAAGGAGCGCACCGGGCCGGCCCCGGCCGCGCCCAGGGTCCGGGCGGCCAGGGCGGTGACGGCGCTGGAGTCCAGGCCGCCGGAGAGCAGCGAGCAGAGCGGGACGTCCGCCTCCAGCTGACGGTGCACGATGTCGTCCAGCAGGGCCCGGACGGTGGCGACCGTGGCCTCCAGGCTGTCGCGGTGCTCGCGTACCTCCAGCGCCCAGTAGCGGCGGACCGAGAGGCCCTCGCGGCGCACCCGTACGACGTGCCCGGGCCGGACCTCGTGGATGTCCCGGTACGGGGTGAGCCCCGGGGTGCGGGCGTAGCCGAGCAGTTCGCGCAGCCCGTCCAGGTCCACCACCGGGCGGACGGCGGGGTGGGCGAACAGGGCCTTGACCTCGGAGCCGAAGACCACGCCGTCCGGGGTGCGGTGGTAGTACAGGGGTTTGACGCCCATCCGGTCGCGGACCAGCAGCAGCTCCTCGCGCCGGATGTCCCAGACCGCGAAGGCGAACATGCCGTTGAGCCGCTCGGCCAGGTGCTCGCCCCACTCCAGGTAGGCGCGCAGCACGACCTCGGTGTCGCTGCGGGTGCGGAAGCGGTGCCCGGCCGCCTCCAGTTCCGCGCGCAGTTCGCGGTGGTTGTAGACCTCGCCGCTGTAGGTGAGCACGGCCAGCGTCCGGCCGTCGTGCTCGACCGTCATCGGTTGGACGCCGCCCGCGATGTCGATCACCGCGAGCCGGCGGTGGCCGAGCACGGCGTGCGGCTCCAGGTGGACGCCGCCGGCGTCCGGGCCGCGGCGGGCCTGGGTGGCCGTCATCGCGTCGATGACCCCCCGTTCGGCGGTGAGGTCGCGCTCGAACGCGACCCATCCGGTGATCCCGCACATCAGCAAGCCTCCGGTCTTCCGCTTCGTGTTCAGGGGGTCACGCTACGTGCGGAGTTGGCGCCGCTTCAAGGGGCTTTCGGGAACAGGGGCGAACGGGTGGCCGTTCGACGGCCGAATGTGAAGGAGTCGTGGATGTGGTCTGAAAGTCGTAATGTCTGCCCGATTTCGGGCAGAAACTTTGGCTTCGGCGGCCGGCCCGACCTAGGCTCCACACTCGTGCCGAGCTCACCCCACCCCCACGAAGACCTCCTCGCCCACCTCACCCGGACCAGCCCGCTCGGGCCCCGGGAGGCGGCGCGGGTCGTGGCGGAGGTGCTGGCGTACTTCTCCGAGAGCACCGAGGAGTACGTGCGCCGCCGCCACACCGAGCTCCAGGCACGCGGTCTGACCAACGAGCGGATCTTCGCCCGGCTCACCGAGGAGCTGCCGCAGCGCCGGGTCTCGGCGCCGGAGCTCTCGGCCCGCCAGTTGCGGCGGATCGTCTACGGCTGAGGCGGCCGAGCGCCCGTCGCCCTCATCGCGCTCGCTGCCCTCAGCGGGCTGACTGCCCTCACGGCCCTCAGCGGGCTGACCGCCCTCGTTCCCGACCTTCCGAAGACTTCGAAGAGGAGACCACGCATGTGCGGAATCGTGGCCTACATCGGCCCCAAGGACGCGACCCCCTTCCTGCTGGAGGGGCTGGCGCGGCTGGAGTACCGCGGCTACGACTCGGCCGGTGTCGCCGTCACCGGGCGCAGCGGCGGGATCAAGCTCCGCAAGGTGAAGGGCCGGGTCGCCGACCTGGCCGCGGCCGTGCCGGCCCGGTTCAAGGGCACCACCGGCATCGGCCACACCCGCTGGGCCACCCACGGCGTCCCCAGTGACGCCAACGCGCACCCGCACCTGGACAACGCCGAGCGGATCGCCGTCGTCCACAACGGCATCATCGAGAACGCCGACGAGCTGCGCGCCAAGCTCGCCGCCGACGGCGCGGTGTTCCGCTCCGAGACCGACACCGAGGTGCTCGCCCACCTGATCGCCGCGAACGTGGCCGAGGGCGTCGAGCTGGAGGACGCGGTGCGGGCCGCGCTCGGCCGGGTGGTCGGCACCTACGGCATCGCGGTGCTCGACGCCGAGCGGCCGGACCGGATCGTCGTCGCCCGCAACGGCAGCCCGATCGTGCTGGGCATCGGCGAGAAGGAGATGTTCGCCGCCTCGGACGTCTCCGCGCTGGTCCGCTACACCCGCCAGGTCGTCCACCTGGAGGACGGCGAGCTGGCCACCGTCCGGGCCGACGGCTTCCGCACCTTCACCGAGGACGCCCGCACCACGCACCGCCAGCCGTCCACCGTGGACTGGGAGGTCGACTCCTACGACACCGGCGGCTTCGAGCACTTCCTGCTCAAGGAGATCCACGAGCAGCCCGGCTCGGTCGAGCGCACCCTGAGCGGCCGGCTCGACGAGCGCTTCGCCACCGCGCACCTCGGCGGCCTCAACCTGGACGCCCGGGAGCTGCGCGAGATCCGCCGGGTGAAGATCCTCGGCTGCGGATCGGCCTACTACGCGGGCGAGATGGGCGCGCAGCTGATCGAGGAGCTGGCCCGGATCCCCGCGCACAGCGAGCCGGCCTCCGAGTTCCGCTACCGGAACCCGGTGATCGAGGCGGACACCCTGTACGTCGCGGTCAGCCAGTCCGGCGAGACCTACGACACGCTGGCCGCCGTCCAGGAGGTCAAGCGCAAGGGCGGCCGGGTGCTCGGCGTCGTCAACACGGTGGGCAGTGCTATCGCCCGAGAGTGTGACGGCGGTATCTACCTGCACGCCGGTCCGGAGGTCTCGGTCGCCTCCACCAAGGCGTTCACCTCCACCGTGGTCGCCTTCGCGCTGCTCGCCCTGCACTTCGGGCGCATCCACGACCTGTCGCCCGCCGACGGGCGCCGGATCGTTTCTGCGCTCAAGGCGCTGCCCGACCAGATCCGCGAGGTGCTGGAGCAGAGCGAGGCCATCGCCGGACTCGCCGCCGAGTACGCCGACTCCGCGGGCATGATGTTCATCGGCCGGGTGCGCGGCTACCCGGTGGCCCGCGAGGGCGCGCAGAAGCTCAAGGAGATCTCCTACGTGCACGCCGAGGCCTACCCGGCGAGCGAGCTCAAGCACGGCCCGCTGGCGCTGATCAGCCCCGAACTGCCCACCGTGGCACTGGTTCCGGACGACGAGCTGCTGGACAAGAACCTCACCACGCTGGGCGAGATCAAGGCCCGCTCCGGGCGGGTCATCGCCGTCGGCCACCGGCGGCCCGAGGAGAAGCTCGCGGACCACTGCATCCTGGTGCCCAAGAGCGAGCCCGAGCTGGACCCGCTGCTGCTCAACATCCCGCTCCAGCTGCTCGCCTACCACGCCGCCGTCGCCCTGGGGCGGGACGTGGACAAGCCGCGCAACCTCGCGAAGAGCGTGACGGTGGAGTAGTCCCCCGGAGCCTCGGAGGAGGGCGTCCTCGGAGAGGAGGGCGCTCGTCACGGACCCGCGGGTCCCGGTCGCTGTGCGGACGGCCGGGGCCCGCGTTCCGCTGTCCGCGGGTCAGAACACCGAGCAGCCGGACAGGGTGGTCAGGGTGTCCAGGGCGGCGACCGCGGCGACGGAGTTGCCGGCCTGGTCCAGGCGCGGGCCCCAGGCGCAGACGGCGGCGCGACCGGGGAGTATCGCGAGGATGCCGCCGCCGACGCCGCTCTTGCCGGGCAGGCCCACACGGAACGCGAACTCGCCGGCGGCGTCGTAGGTGCCGCAGGTGAGCAGGACGGCGTTGATCCGCTTGGTCTCGCTGCGGGACATCAGCCGGGTGCCGTCGGCGCGCACGCCGTACCGGGCGAGGAAGGAGCCGGCCAGCACCAGGTCGCGGCAGCTGGTCGCGACGGCGCAGTGGGCGTAGTAGTGCTCCAGGACGGTCTCGACCGGGTTCTCCAGGTTGCCGTGGCTGGCGATGAAGTGGGCCAGCGCGGCGTTGCGGTGGCCGTGCTCGGCCTCCGAGGCGGCGACCACCGGGTCGGTGTCCAGCAGCGGGTTGCCGGACTCGCGGCGCAGGAACTCCCGTACCGCGCCCGAGGCGTCGCCGGTCATGGTGTGGAGCCGGTCGGTGACCACCAGGGCGCCCGCGTTGATGAACGGGTTGCGCGGGATGCCGTGCTCGGTCTCCAGCTGCACCAGGGAGTTGAACGGGTTGCCGGACGGCTCGCGGCCGACGCCCTGCCAGAGGGTGTCACCGCCGTAGGCCACCGCGAGGGCGAGCGAGAACAGCTTCGAGACGCTCTGGACGGAGAACGGCCGCTGCCAGTCCCCGACACCGTGCAGCTCCCCCTCGACGGTGGCGACGGCCATGCCGAAGGCCTCCGGGTCGGCGGTGGCGAGGGCCGGGATGTAGTCGGCGACCCGGCCCCGGCCCGTGGTCGCCCGGGCGGCCGCCTCGGCGGCCTCCAGCAGGACCGGCCAGTCCAGGTACTCCCCGCCGGGCACACCGTTCAACGCTTCTCCTCCACCGGCACCGACTGGGAACACGACCGGGACCGGGCGCGCGGTGCGGGTGCGTCCGGTCCGACCAGGATTATCCGTGTTTCGGGCGGGTGGGTCGGGAGGGGGGTGGGTGGTTCGCCCCGTGCGGTGTCGTGAGGCCGTCGGGGACGGTGGTGCCGCTCGGTGGTGTGCGGCGGCGCGCGGGCCGGCTACGGGGCGTTGGTGGGGGCCTGGACGGGCGGGCCGGTGAGCAGGGTGCCGGTGTCCGAGTACGGCCAGCCGTTGGGGACGCAGCCGTGCAGCCCCTTGATCTGCTGCATCATCACCGGTGCCGGGGCGCCCGGGCCGGGGCAGTCGACGTGGCCGTTGCCGAGGATGTGGCCGACCTCGTGGTTGACGGCCAGCGCGTGGTACTGCTCGGGCCTGCCCTGGTAGAACTCGGACAACTCGGTCCAGCGGGTGAGGTTGACGACCACCTGGTGGGTGACGCCGCAGTGCACCCAGCCGCCGGTGTCCAGCCCGTACTGGCCGCAGATCCGGTCGGTGGACTTCGGGGTGGCCAGGTAGACGGTGAAGTCCACCGGGTCGGCGGGCATCCGCTGGAACGAGGCCGTGCCGCCAGCCGCCCAGCCGTGCCGGACGTCGCCGAGGACCGCGTCCACCTCGGCGGCGAACTGCGCCGGGCTCTCCGCGATCCCGTCCTCCACCCGCACCTTGTAGCGGTACAGGTGCTCGCCGGTGCCGAAGCGGGCGGAGCCGCCCGGCGCGGTGGTGAACGCCAGCCGGTCACCGTCCCCGCCGCTCCACGGCTGCCACCAGAGCAGCCCGGCGGTCAGCGCCGCGACCAGCGCGAGGGCGGGCAGAGCGTGCCGGGGCTTCCAGCGGGGCAGCCGCTCGGGCGCCCTCACCGGTCCGCTCCCGCCGCGGCCAGATGGCCGTACACGCCGCGCATCCGCCGGTGGTGCGCGGCGAGGGGCGATCGGAAGGAGCGGCGGAAGGTCCTGAAGGCCCTGAAGGATCGGAAGGCTTGGAAGGCTCGGAGGGACCGGAGGGCGGGCGGCTCCGGCAGCGGGGAGCCGGTGGCGTGCACCGGCGCTAGCTGCTCCGGGCTGCCGTACGACAGCACGACCCCGGCGGCACGGGACCTCAGGGCGGGCGGGATGCGCCACCTCCTGGCCTCGTCGAAGCGCTCCCAGGCGGACAGCGGCAGGAGGGTGCGGACCGCGTCCAGGCAGAGCTCCTCCTGCGTGTCCAGGTGCGCGCGGACGGCTTCGGCCAACTGTTCCAGGGGGCGGGCCAACCGGTCCAGAGGGCCGGTGAGGCCGACCCGGACCCGGGCGACCGGCACGGCCAGGGCAGCGCGCCGCGCCGCCAGACCGGCGAGTCCGGGCCGCAGGTGGGGCGCCGCCCCGGAGAGCGCGGGCAGCAGCACGTCCTCCTCGGCCTCGTGATGGACGTGCAGGACCTCCAGCATCAGCGCGGTGTGGGCGGCGATCCCGGCCCGCAGGGCCTCCGCGCCGGGCGCGCGGCAGGCCTCGGCGAGACGGGCGAACTCGCCGCGCAGGGCGGCGTGGGCCATCAGGAGGGCGGTGGTGTCCGGTCGGGCGTGGATCGGGGCCAGGGTGGACATGGCGGAAGTGCTCCAGGACGGGATCGGCGGGCCGGGGCGGCCGATCGGCGACCGGGCCGTCGCCCGGTCGTGCGAAAGGGTGGTACCTGGAGGAACGGGGCGGGGTGCGGCGGCGGTTCAGGGCGCCTTCGCGGTACGGGACGCCTTCGCGGTTCGGGCGGTGGCGTGCGCCACGGTGCCGGCCCCTGTCGGACGGGAGGCCCGGGTGGTTCCCGGAACCGCTCGATGGTGTCACTCCGGCGGCGTGTCCCTGGGCGGCGCCGTCGGATTCGGGTGTCGTAGGGCGGGTCGATCCGTCCGGGTCGGCCCTGTCCCGAGCGAGCTGCCATCGGAGGCGCCGTCATGTCCACCACCGCTGTTTTCACCGTCGACGGCATGAGCTGCGGCCACTGCGAGAAGACGGTCAGCGCCGGGCTCGCCGTCCTGCCGGGCGTCACCGACGTCAGTGCCGACGCGCCGAGCGGCCGGGTCACCGTGGCCTCCGCGCAGCCGCTGGACGAGGCCCTGGTCCGCCGCGTCGTCGACGGGGCCGGGTTCACCTTCGTCGGGCAGGCCTGAGGGCGGTTCCGGGGAGGGGCGGTCCGGGGATGCGGTGCAGGGGGGCGCGGGGCCCGGCGACTGCTGTCGACGGGCCCCGCCGCCGTCCCGCCGGCCGGGCTCAGCCCATGCTCTTCGCGCCGTCCAGGGACTCGCGGATGATGTCGGCGTGACCGGCGTGCTGGGCCGTCTCGTTGGCGATGTGCAGCAGCACCCGGCGGGCCGACCACTCGGCGTCCGCCTCGAACCACGGGGCCTTCGGCAGCGGCTGGGTGGCGTCCAGGTCGGGGAGGGTGGCCACCAGCTCGTCGGTGCGCACGGCCACCTCGGCGTACGCCGCGAGGACACCGGCCAGCGTCTCGCCCGGCAGCATGCGGAACTCGTCCGCGCGGCGGGCGAAGTCCTCCTCGGTCCAGGCGGTGAAGTCGGGCATCGCGGACGGGCCCTGCACGATGAACTCCGCCCAGAGCCGCTCGACGCTGGTCACGTGCTTGATCAGGCCGCCCAGGCACAGCTCGCTCGCACAGGTCCGCAGGCCGACCTGCTCGTCGGTGAGGTCGCGGGTGGTGAAGCGCAGGAAGTGCCGCTGCTTCTCCAGGGCCGCCAGGAGGTCGGCGCGCTCGCCGGTGAGGTTCTGCGTGGCGGCGGGGGTGGTGGCGGCGGGGGTGGTGGTCGTGGTCATCGTCATGGCCTTTCGCTGGGTTCCTGCTACGGGTTCCTGCTCCCTCGGACAAGAACAACGCTACGGACCATTGCGGTCACTTCCTGTCCTGAATCCCAGGGAGAATCGACGCATGGCGAACACCAGCACGCGGACGCTGCGACTGCTCTCCCTGCTCCAGACCCACCGGTACTGGCCGGGCGACGAACTGGCCGACCGGCTCGGCGTCTCCGTCCGCACCCTGCGCCGCGACATCGACCGGCTGCGCGAACTCGGCTACCCCGTCGAGGCCCAGCGCGGCGTCGACGGCGGCTACCAGCTCGCGGCGGGCGCGGCGCTGCCGCCGCTGGTGATCGACGACGAGGAGGCGGTGGCCCTCGCGGTCGGCCTCCAGGCGGCGGCCGAGAGCCCGGTCGAGGGCGTCGCCGAGGCCTCGGCGCGGGTGCTGGCGAAGGTGGTCCAGGTGATGCCGGCCCGGCTGCGCCGCCGGGTGGAGGCGCTGCGCGCGGTCACCGTCCCGGTGGACTGGGGGACGCGGACGGGCACGGGCGTCGACCCGGACGTCCTGACGGTGGTGGCACTCGCCTGCCGGGACGGCGAGCGGGTGCGGTTCTCGTACACGGCCGCCGACGGGCGCGGTACGGACCGGCACGTCGAACCGCACCGGCTGGTCTGCCTGAACCGCCGCTGGTACCTCGTCGCGTACGACCTCGACCGGGCCGACTGGCGCAGCTTCCGCCTCGACCGCCTCACCGCCCCGACCGGCAGCGGCGCCCGCTTCGCCCCCCGGACCCTCCCGGCGGCCGACGCGGCGGAATTCGTCCGTGCGGGCCTCAACAGGATGCCCCGACCGCACCAGGTGGAGGCCCTGATCGAGGCACCGGCGGAGTTCGTCCGCGCCCGCGTCGGCCGCTGGGGCACCGTGGAACCCGTCACCCCGCACCGCTGCCGCCTACGGATGACCGCCGACTCGCTCGACTGGCCCGCCATGGCCCTCGGCTCCCTGGGCGCCGAATTCCAGGTACTCGCCCCGGACGCCCTCCGGACCCTGCTCACGGACTGGAGCACCCGCTTCGCCCGCGCAGCGGCGGAGGGGGAGTAGGAAGTCGGCCCCGTCGACTTCTGGTGTCGGTAGTCCGTGCATCCTGCTGCGCCTGGCTGTTGCTTGCCCGGCCCCGGTGCTCGCCCCTGTCCCTGGGCCGCGGCCGGGGTGGGTGGTGGCGTGGGAAGTCGGCCCGGCCGACTTCTGGCGTCGGCAAGGGGCGTGGTGCACCGCTCTGACGGCCGCTTCGTCGTGGTCTGCTGCTCCGGTGCTTGCCATGGTCGGACGACGGCCCGTTGCGGCGGAGTAGGAAGTCGGCCCCGCCGACTTCTGGTGTC
Source organism: Kitasatospora sp. MY 5-36 (assembly GCF_001182915.1). Lineage (NCBI taxonomy): Bacteria > Bacillati > Actinomycetota > Actinomycetes > Kitasatosporales > Streptomycetaceae > Kitasatospora > Kitasatospora sp. MY 5-36. The sequence continues at coordinate 7,226 of NZ_LFVW01000188.1, read as the reverse complement.
GGCAGTCCGCACACCCCGCTGCGCCTGGCTGTTGCTTGCCCGGCCCCGTGTTTGCGCCCGGCCTTGGCCTTCATGCTCGCTCCGGTGTCGGTGCTCGCCCCTGTCCCTGGGCTGCGGCCGGGGTGGGTGGTGGCATGGGAAGTCGGCCCCGCCGACTTCTGGTGCTGACGGTCCGCGCATCTTGCTCCGCTTCTGTCCTCACCTTCGGCCTTGCCCTTGCCCTTGCCCTCGGCCTCGGCCTTCGCGTTCGCTCCCTCCCCGGGGCGCGGCCGGGGGCGGTTGGCGGTGTGGAAAGTCGACCGGGCCGATTTCTGGCGGGTGGCCATCGGCACATCACCACCTCGGCCCGGTGCCGGCGTCGGAAGTCGACCGGGCCGAGTGCCGGTGTGACCGGCGAGTGTGCCCCGGCCGCCGAATGCCGTACTTCCGGTCTGAGTAGCTGTGGCGGCATGGCCGGTGTTGGTGGAGCAGGAAGTCGGGCCCGTCGACTTCTGGTGCCGCTCTGGGCGCGTTCGGGTTTGTGGCGGGCCGGTAGGTGGAGTGGGAAATCGGACCCGTCGACTTTTGGCGCGGGCCCTGGGCGGGTTCAGGCCCAATGGCATTTGGCGTGGGCGTGGGTGCCGCGTGGGCGTGGGGGGCGGTGGCGGGTCGTGGCGTGGGAAGTCGGCTTGGTCGACTTCTGGTGCTGACAGTCCGCGCACCTTGCTGCGCCTGGGCGGAGTTTGCCCCGCCTCTGCCCTCACCCTCGGCCTTCGCCCCGTCCCTGGGTTGAGGCCGAGGGTGGGTGGTGGTGTGGAAAGTCGGCCCGGCCGACTTCTGGCGTCGGCAAGGGGTGTGGTGCAGCGTTCCGGCGGCTGCTTTGTCGTGGTCTGCTGTTCTGGCGCTCGCCATGGTCGGACGACGGCCCGTTGTGGCGGAGTAGGAAGTCGGCCAGGCCGACTTCTGACGGGTGGCCGTTGGGGCGTTAGCGCCTCGGCCCGATGCAGGTGCTGGCGTCGGAAGTCGACGGGGCCGAGTGCTGGTGTGGCCGGTGAGTGTGCCCTTGCCACCGGATGCCGTGCTTCTGGTCTGTGCAGCTGTGGCGGCATGGCGGAGTAGGAAGTCGGGCCCGTCGACTTCTGGCGCCGGTCTGGGCGGGTTCGGGTTCGTGGGGGGCAGGTGGAGTGGGAAGTCGGGCCTGTAGACGTACGCGCGGGCGTGGGGGAGCAAGTGGGGCTTGTCAGGTGGGGATGGGGCGGGTCCTTGTGGGCGGGGTGGCGTGGGAAGTCGGCCTGGCCGACTTCTGGTGCGGTTGTGGTGAGAGCGGGTCGGGTGGGGCCTGATGTGCTGTCGGCGCTCGGTATGGCCGGGTTGTGGTGGCGGAGTGGGACGTCGGGGCCGTCGGCTTTTGGTGGTGGGGGGGGTCAGGGGGCGATGGCTTCGAGGGTGGTGCGGAGGTGGGTGAGGACGGTGGGGAGGGTGGGGAGTGGGGGTGTGGCGAGGGCGAGGCGGAGGGCGTTGGGGTGGTGGGTGGTGGTGGCGAAGGCGTCGGCGGTGGAGATCAGGATGCCTTCGGCGGCCAAGGCGGCGGCTGCGTGGTCGGGGCGCTGGTGGGGTTCGAGGGTGAGCCAGAGGATGTAGGAGGTGGGGTGGGCGGTGGTGGTCAGGCCGGTCAGGGCCGTGCGGGCGATGGACTGGCGGGCGGCGGCGTCGGTGCGGCGTTCCTGTTCCAGCCGGGCGACCGTGCCGTCGGTGAGCCAGCCGGTGGCGAGGGCGGTGATCAGGCCGGGGGCGCCCCAGGCCGCCGCGCGCAGGCTGGTGGTGGCGGCCCGGAGCAGGTGGTCGGGCAGGACGGCGAAGCCGAACCGCAGGCCCGGTGCCACGCTCTTGGAGAGGCCTGCCAGGTAGCAGGTGCGCTCGGGGGCGAGGGCGTGCAGGGGCTGGGGCGGGGCGGCCTCCAGGAAGGCGTAGGTGCCGTCCTCGATGAGGGTGAAGCCGTGGTCGGCGGCGAGCCGGACGAGGCGCTCGCGCTGTGCCGGGGCGAGCACCCAGCCGAGCGGGTTGTGGACGGTCGGCTGGGTGTACACCGCCCGTACCGGCCGGGTGCGGCAGAGCCGGTCGAGTGCGTCGAGGTCCGGGCCGTCGGTGGTGACCGGGACGGGCGCCAGGTCCAGTCCGTGGGCGGCGGCGAGCAGTTTGATGCCCGGGTAGCCGAGCGCGTCCACGGCGAGGACGTCCCCGGGGCGGGTGAGCGTGCGCAGGACGCAGTCCAGGGCCTGTTGCGCCCCGCTGGTGAGCAGGACGTTCTCGGGCGCGGTGTCGATCCCGCGGTCCAGCAGGTGGGTGGCCACCGCGGCCCGGTCGTGCCGGTGGCCGCCCGGCGGGTGCTGGCGCAGCAGGGCCTCGGCGTCGCCCGAGGAGGCGAGCGCGCGCAGGGCCTGCCGCAGCTGGTCGCCCTGCCCGGGGGAGAGCGGCTGGTTGAAGGAGAGGTCGGCCACCCGGGGCACCGGGAGCGCGCGGGAGGGTTCGAGGCCGTCGTAGCCGGAGCGCAGCCGGACGAAGGTGCCGCGGCCCTGCTCGCCCACCACCAGCCCGGCGGCGGCGAGTTCGGCGTACACCCGGGTGGCGGTGGCGAGGGCGATCCGCCGCTCGCGGGCGAGGGTGCGGTGGGTCGGCAGCCGGGTGCCGGCCGGGAGCGCGCCGGAGCGGATGGCGGTCGCGTACTCGTCGACGATGGCCTTGTAGGAGGGCGGTCGCACGGGTCACCTGCCCTTCCGGGGAGTGGACGGTCCGGGCACGGGCGTGCACAGGCGTGGACGGGTGCGTACCGGAGTGTATCCAGGACAATAAGTGGATTGTCCTGGGCCGGTGTTCCTAGCCTCGTCACATCCAGCAGCGAGGCCAGGAACGGAGCACGCGCCCATGACCATCCGCAGCGAGCGGGACCGGCACGTCGTCACCCTCACCATCGACCGGGAGAAGAAGCTCAACGCCCTCGACTACCCGACGATCGACGCGCTGCTCGCCGAGCTCGACCGGATCGACGCCGACGACACCGTCCGCGCCGTGATCCTCACCGGGGCCGGCGGGCGGGCGTTCAGTGCGGGTGCCGACATCCCGTCGCTGGCGGCCAGCATCGCGGGCGGGCCGGAGCGGGCGCTGCGCGAGTTCGTCCGGCGCGGGCACACCCTCACCCGGCGGATCGAGGAGTTCCCCAAGCCGGTCATCGTGGCCGTCAACGGCCTTGCCTTCGGCGGTGGTTGCGAGATCACCGAGGCCGCCCCGCTGGCCGTCGCGGCCGAGCACGCGACCTTCGCCAAGCCCGAGATCTCGCTCGGCTTCCCGCCGCCCTTCGGCGGCTCGCAGCGGCTGCCCCGGCACGTGGGCCGCAAGCGCGGCCTGGAGATGATCCTCACCGGTGACCCTGTCCCGGCCGCCCGCGCCGCCGAGATCGGCCTGGTCAACTCGGTCGTCCCGGCGGACGAACTGCTGGACACCGCACGGGATCTGGCCGAGCGGATCATCCGGCACGCGCCGACCGCCGTGGCCGCCTGCCTGCGGGCGGTGACCCGGGGCATCAACCTGCCGATCGACGAGGGGCTCGCGGTGGAAGCGGCGGCCTTCGCGGCGACCGTGCCGACGGACGGTGTACGGGACGGGATCCGGCGCTTCCTGGACCGCTCGTCCTCCGGTGGCAGCTCGTCCTCCGGTGCGGAATCCTGAGGCGGTACCGGAAAGTTGTTGTCGGCGGGCGACCGGGGGCTGATCATGGCGGGATGTCGGATCTACTCGCCCGTGTGACCGCCTTCCGCGCCGCCTTCGCCCGCCGCCAGGCGGCGGAGACCGTCGAACTTCCGGAGTTCCCCGGGGTGTTCGCCGTCCGGGACGCGGCGTTCGGCCAATCGGAGGAGCACAACCAGCTGATCGTCGAGGGCCCGGGAACCGACCCGGCGGCGCTGCCCGAGCTGGCCGCCCGGTGGTTGGGGCGCCGCCACCGGTACCGCGTCACGGTGCTGGACCCGGAGTCGGGCGAGCGGGTCGCCCCGGTGCTGGCGGCGGCGGGGTGGGAGCGGGAGAGCGTGGTGGTCCTGGCCCGGTCGACGCTCGGCTGCCGGCGGCCCGAACCGGCCGCACTCCCCGTCGAGTTGGCCGAGGTGCGGGCGGCGGTGCTGCGCCAGCAGCGGGAGTGGATCGAGGGCGAGGAGCTCGCCCGGCAGCTCACCGACCGCCGTTCCGCCCGGCTGCGCGGTGCCGAGCGGGTGCACTTCCTGGCCGCTCGGACGCCGGCCGGCGAGGTAGCGGCCTGGAGCGACCTCTATCTCGAACCGGCCGTCGGGCTAGGCCAGTTGGAGGACCTGGTGACCGGTTCGCGGTACCGCGGTGCGGGGCACGGCGACACCCTGCTGGCGACCGGCCTGGCGCTGGCGGTCGAGGCCGGTGTCCCGCAGCTGTTCCTGCTCGCGGACGCCGTGGACTGGCCGCGTGAGTGGTACGGCCGCCGGGGTTTCGAGGAGATCGGGCGCGGTCACGCCTTCTACGGTCGGTGACGGTCGGGGTGCGGGGCGGTGGCACGGTCTGCTCCACCGGCCGGAGCTGCCAAGGCAGTTGCGCTGTGAGATGGCGCTCGCCGTGCGGGCGGGGGCCGGGCGCGCGGCCTGCTGGACGTCCTGCCGGAGGACTTCGCCCCGCTGCGGACGGCGAGCTCCGGGTAACGGGCGGGGGCGGGGCACGAAAGGGTCAGGCCGTTTCCGGATCGACGGCCGGCGGGGCTTCGCGGCCGCAGTGGGCGGCGACGGTGTCGGCGAAGGCGCGGGCGAGCGGGCCGAGGTTCTCCCAGTCCCGGACGGCCCACCCGGCGGTGAGGGCGGGCAGGTCGGGCAGCGGGAGCAGCCGCAGGCCGGGGTGACCGGGGCCCTGCCACTGGGGGAGGGCCGGGACGACGGCGTGGCCGAGGCCGAGTTCGGCGAGCAGGATCGCGGTGTCCCAGTCCGCGACGCTGGTGTCGAAGACCGGCCGGATGCCCGACTTCCCTAGCCAGGACTCGACCTGGGAGCGGGAGACGGAGTTCTGCGGAAGTCCGATCAGCCGGGCGTCCTGGAGGTCGGCGGGCGCGATCCTGGCCCGGGCGGCGAGCGGGTCGCCCGCCGTGACGGCGAGTACCCAGGGCAGGTCGACCACCGGTTGCTGGTCGATGCCCCGGGCCGGGGCGCCGAGGGTGATCCAGGCGAGGTCGACCCGGCCGGCGTTGAGCGACTCCAGGCAGCTGCGGCTGGAGACCTCGGTCTGGAACTCCAGGCTGACCCGGGGGAAGCGCCGCCGGAAGTCCACCACGGCCGCGGACATGAAGTGCCGGATGCTGGTGGCCCCGGTGGTGATCCGGACGGATCCGCCCTCGCCGCGCGAGAGTTCGGCGATCCGGTGCAGCGCGTGGTCGATGCCGCCGAGGCCGGTGGCGACCGCCGTGCGCAGCAGGCTGCCCGCCGCGGTGGGGACGACCCCGCGCGGGTGGCGCTCGATCAGGGCGAGGCCGACCTCCCGTTCGAGCCGCTTCACGTGCTGGCTGACGGCGGACTGGGTGCAGTTCAGCTCGCGGGCGACGGCGCTGAGCGAGCCGGCCCGGCAGACCGCGGCGAAGACGCGGAGGTCGTCAATGGTCACGGAGACCCAAGGTATCGCTTGGAGGGGTCCCAGCAAATCGGCGGATTGACTTGGGTGTTGCGGGGGATCGATCATCGGACCAGGGCCCAGGGCGGCAACCCGCCCGCTGACCCGCCGGCGTTCCGGACGCTGTGGGCGGGAGCGGCGGGCGGGTGTCGACCCGCATCTGTTCGAGAGCAGTTCTCTACAAGAGCGGTGATGTACGACGGAGGGGCGGCGCGCCGATGCTCGGGGTGCGTCGTGCCGGGGGCGCTCGCCTCGGCATGGGCGGAGCGGGTGTCCGTACCGGGTGGAACGGATGACGGCCGGGTCATCCGATCGGATGACCCGGCCGTCGGCGTTCGGCGGGAGAGTGGAGAGCCGGTCAGTACGGCGCGGCCGTCACCAGGACACCGGGTAGCGGACCGGGTGCCCGCCGATCCGGCCGGGCAGCAGGCCGATCACGACCAGCAGCCCGGTGGCCAGGACGAGCAGCGGGAGGAAGGGCACGGGGTGCGGCGCCTGCAGGACCACGATCACGGCGGTGGCCGCGGCCGGGGAGTGCGAGAGGTGGGTGAGCATCATCGCGCCGAGCGAGAGCCCGGCGGCGACGGCCGCGCCCCAGGTGGTGCTGCCGGTGACGGCGAGGACGGCGAAGCCGATCAGGGCCGACATCAGGTGCCCGCCGACCAGGTTGCGCGGCTGCGAGATCGGCAGCCCGGGCGCGCCGTGCACCAGTGCGGCGCTGGCGGCCAGGGGCGGGATCAGCAGTGGCTGGTCGAGCAGTACTCCCACCCCGACCAGCAGGAGCAGGGCGCCGATGGCGAAGACGGTGGCCCGCAGGGCGTGCAGCGGGTGCCGTCCGGGCGTGGCGGCGGGCGGTGGTGTGGACATGCGTGAGGTACTCCGGACGAGGGACGGGGACCCGGAGATGATAAACAGACTGTTGAATGAAAGGTAGGACGTTTTGCCTGTCGGGCACATTCCGTCCAGGGGGCAGGACCACCCGGGGATCCAGAGCGAGCCGCGGATCCAGAGCGAGCCGGGGAACCAGAGCGAGCCGCGGAACCAGAGCGAGAGAGAGCAGCCCATGACCACGCCTTCCGTCACCGTCTTCCGGGACGTCCGCCCGTACGGTGCCGACCGGGCCGTCGACCTGATCGCCGTGGACGGCCTGCTGGCCGAGCGGGTGCCGGACGGGGCGGTGCCGGAGGTGGTCGAGGGCGGCGGCCGGATCGCGCTGCCCACCCTGGTGGACGCGCACATCCACCCGGACAAGACGGCCTGGGGCGAGCCCTGGTACAGCCGGCGCCCGGCCGGCTCGCTGCCCGAGTACGTCCAGGGCGACGTCGACCTCCACCGGCACCAGCGCACCCCGCTCGCCGAGCGGGCCCACCGGCTGCTGAGCCACGCCGTGACGCGCGGCACCCGCGCCGTGCGGGCCCATGTGGACGTGGCGCCCGCGTACGGGCTGGCCGGGGTGACCGGGCTCGCCGAGGCGCGCGAGCGGCTGGCCGGCGCGCTGGACGTCCAGCTGGTGGCCTTCCCGCAGCACGGGGTCCGGCGGACGCCCGGCGCGGGCGCGCTGCTCGCGGAGGCGGCGGCCAGCG
>NZ_LFVW01000187.1:0-10484 GCF_001182915.1 Kitasatospora sp. MY 5-36 | reverse complement strand
CGCCCCGACCGCCCCGGCGGCCGGTGCCGCCGCTGCCGCCGTCGCCCGGTGCGCCGGGCCGCTGCCGCCGGGACCGCTGGGTGGGCCAGAACAGCACGTACCCGGCGGAGACCACCACGAAGGCGAGCCGGACGAAGCCGCGGGCCGCGTCGGACGGGAGCAACAGCGTGCCGCCGTACAGCGCGGCCAGCGCGATCCAGCTCCACCACGGGACGAGCCGCTTCTGCCCGACGGCGTCCCAGAGCAGGGTGCCGAGCAGGATCGAGGCCGTGTAGTACGTGTAGACGCTCGGGTCGAGCAGGATGCGGGCGTCCGCGCCCAGCAGCACCACGGCCGGCCAGCGGCCGCGCCAGACGGCGACGCAGCCGAGCCCGATGCCGAGCGCGAACTGGGTCGGCCGGTCCCACCAAGGGGTGGCCGGGTCGGTGACCCCGAACCAGCGCAGCGCGGAGGCGGGCTGGTTCGGGATGGTGAACTTGGCGGCCGCCATGGTGTCCAGGTTGCCCAGGTAGAACGGCAGCCAGGCGATCGCCACCAGGGCGCAGAACCAGACCGCGGTGCGCAGCCAGGCGGGCCGGGGCAGCGCCAGGATCAGCGGGGCGAAGGCGATCGCCCAGGGCTTGGAGTCCACCGCCAGCGCCAGGAAGACCGCGACCTGGACGGGCTTGCCGCGGGCCAGGGCGTGCGCGGCGAGGGTGGTGAAGAACAGCGCGAGGACGTCGTCCAGGTGCGCGAAGCGGACCGAGACCTCGACCCACATCGGGATGAACGCCAGCCCGGCGATCAGCAGCCGCTGCTGCAGCCGCCGGTGGTTGGTCCCGGTGCCGAGGTAGTACAGGGCCGCGGTACGGCCGACCACGACCAGCATCACCAGGCCCAGCCCGGCGCTCACCGCCTCGGCGATCAGCTCGCCGGTGTGCGGTGCGAACGGGGCGGTGAGCCGGGCCGCGGCCAGGCTGACCGGGCCGATCTGGAGCTCCGGGTGGTGGGCGTAGAGCGACAGGCCGCCGTCGGGCTGGCCGCTGAAGAGCAACTGCTCGCCCTGGCGCAGGTAGTGCCAGGAGAAGCCGCCGCTGGGCTCGACCAGGAGGAACCAGAGCACCGTCCAGGCGGTCAGCAGGACGTGGTGCCTCCGGAGCGGCAGCCCGGCTATCCGCCCGGTCGTCGCCTCGTAGTCGGTGGTGGTCCGTGCCGTGCGTGCTACCCGCACCTGTCCTCTCCCCGCCGTTCCGCCCCCCTCCGGCCGGACATCCTATGTGACGGAGGAGAACCGTCCGGACCGCCCGCAGGACGGCCCGGGTCGGCCCCCGGAACGGCCCGTGCCGCCCGCGGATCCGTCCGAGGGGACGGTGCGGGCGGCACGGGGGTGTTCCGGATCAGTGCGCTTCGGGTCGGCGCGCCTCGGGTCGGCGTGCTTGCGTCAGCGCGCTTCGCCTCAGCCCTGCTGGGCGGACTTGCGACGGCGCAGCACCACGAGGGTGCCGACACCGGCCACCAGGACGGCGCCGCCGGTGGCCGCGATCGCGGTGGTGTTGCTACCGCCACCGGTCTGGGCCAGGGCCTTGTCGCTGCCGTCCGCGGCGGCCTTGGCCTTGTCGACGGCGGCCGGGGTCAGCGGCGGCGGGGTGATGACCGGGGGCTCCACCGGGAAGTCGATCGGGCCCGAGGTGTCGCCGCTGCTCTCGACCGGGGCCGGGGCGGTGGCCGAGCCGGAGGGCTCACCGGTGGCCGGAGTGGTCGGCTTCTCGGTCGGCTTCTCGGTCGGCTTCTCGGTGGGCTTCTCGGTCGGGGTGTCGGTCGGCTTGCCGGTGGGCGTCTCGGTCGGCTTCTCGGTCGGCGTGACGGTCGCGGTGGCCGACGGCGAGCCGCTCGCGGTCGGGCTGGGCTTGCCCGTCTGGGACTGGGTCGGCGTCGGGCTGGGCTTGCCGGTGTGCGTCGGGGTCGGCTTGCCGCCCGGCGCCTTGATGGTGAAGCCCACGCCGCCGTCGCAGCTGAGGTGGCCGTTGTCGACCGGCTGGTGGGTGGAGTCGTCGAGCTGGGCGGCGAAGACGACCGGGACGACGCCGGCCCGGCCGAGCGGGGCGCCGTCGGTGAAGGACGCCCGGACCTTGATCGGGACGTTCTTGCCGCGGTTCACCCCGAGCAGGTCGTCGGCGACCGGGTTGCCGGCCGAGTCGAGGGTGCCGAGCATCATCAGGACGGAGCTGTTCTTCTCGCCGCTCTGGTCGGGGGCGACCACGGCGGTCTGCCACTCGCCGCCGGGGAGCCGGTACTGGACCTTGAGGTCCTTCGCCTGGAGCGAGCCCGCCTTGTTCTTGAACTTGAGCAGCGGGATGAAGACGAAGTCGTGCTTCGTCCGGTTGTCGATCTTGAAGGTGAACTCGCGGGCGTCGCCGCCGGCGATGAAGGTGCCGGGCACGCCGTTCAGCGAGAGGTCGAGGCTCGCGCGCGACGCCTTGTCGGCCTGCGAGGCGACGGCGGACGGGGTGCTGGTGGCACCGACGGCCATGGCGCCCTGGGCGCCGGCCAGGACGAGCGAGGACGCGAGCGCGGCGGCCCCGGCAAGGGCAAGACTGCGACGTATGGACAAGGGAGACCTCACGGAAGTGTCCGGGCGAGGCCCGGGCGCGAGGGGGCGGCCGAAGAACGCCGCGGACCCCCCGCGAAAGCTGAAAGTGCGACGGAGAGTACCGAACGACGGGACCGGTCCGGAAGGCGGGTGGCACACTGCGGTCCGGGCCCGGGAGAGGGCTGCCCGATTCGTCCAACTCTGGCCGTCCGTACGCCTTTTGCGCTCGGCCGGGGCGGCAGCCGGATGACGGGTACACGCCCGGAGGACGGTACCGCACGACCCCCGGCGGCGGGCGGCGCGTGCGCGCGGCCCCGGCCCGCCGGGGGTCGGTCCGTGAGGGGCGGCCGTGCGGAACCGGCCGCGAGGGTTCTGCCCCGAGGGGCCGGCCCGGAAGGCCGGCCCGGAGGATCAGCCCGCGAAGAAGGACTTGGCCGCGATCACCGCGCGCTCGTCCGCCAGCGCCTCGCCCGGGCGGGTGCCGTGGCCCAGCAGCACCCCGCCCCAGCGCATCCCCATGTAGTCGGCGGTCAGCCGGAGGGTGCCGATCAGCGGCTCGGCGTTGTCGTCGTCCTCGGTGGCGAGGGCGGTCACGCCCCAGATGGTGCCGCCGCGCATCCCCTCGCGGAACTCCACGCCGGGCACCCGGAACCAGGCCGACCAGTAGTCGAGGTAGAGCTTGGCGCTGGTCGGCAGCGCGTACCAGTACAGCGGCGCGACGAAGACCAGGTCGGTGGCCGCCAGGGTGGCGTCCAGCAGCGTCCGCTCGTGGCCGGCCGGCTCGGGGTACGTGCCGTCGCCGGTGTGCCGCAGGTCCCGGAAGGGCGGCAGCGGGTGCTCGTCCAGCCGCAGCCACTGCTGCTCGGCACCGGCCGGCAGGCTCGACTCGGCGGCCAGCCGGGCGAGCCGGGCCGAGTTGCCGTCGGGGCGCGCGCTGGCGTCGAGGAACAGGAAACGGCGCGGCGTCTCGGCGCCGGGCGGCTGATCGCCCATCAGGACTCCTCCGTGGTACGTACGGTGCGGACGCAGGAGTGAGCAGCCGTCGGACGCCGGTTTATTCCGCGCCCGCGCCAACCGCCGGGCGGCAGCCGGGGATTGGCGGGCGCGGGTCCGGTCCGGCAGCCCGGCCCGGGGGCCGGCGGGCGGAGGTCAGTCGGGCAGCCCGGCCCGGCGGCGGGCGACCTCGGCGACCGCCGCCCAGTCCTTGTCCCCGTCGCCGTGGGCCAGCGCGTCCAGGAAGGCGTCCCGCAGGACGCTGCCGATCGGCAGCGGCACGTTGCGCGCGGCCCCCGCGTCCAGCGCGAGGCCGACGTCCTTGAGGCCGAGCGGCAGCCGGAACCCGGCCGGCTCGTACCGGCGTTCGGCCACCATCGCGCCGTAGCCGGTGTGGATCGGTCCGGGGAAGAGCGTGCCGGTGAGCAGGTCGACCAGGTCGGTCGGCCGGATCCCGTGCGCCTCGGCCAGGCTGCACGCCTCGGCCATCGACTCGATCGCGCAGGCGATCAGGAAGTTGGTGCTGATCTTGACGGTGTTGGCCTGCCGGGGGCTCTCGCCGAAGTGCCAGGTGCGCTCGCCCATCGCGGCGAACAGCGGCTCGGCCCGCTCCAGCAGCTCGGGCGCGCCCGCGACCAGGATGTTCAGCCGCCCCGCCGCCGCGACCGGCGGCCGGCCGAGGACGGGGGCGGCGACGTAGCCGACGCCGTGCTCGGCGTGCAGCGCCTCGGCCCGCTCGGCGAGGGCGAGCGAGACGGTGGCCATGTTGACGTGCAGGGTCGCCCCGGCGCCGGCCAGCAGCGCGGGGTCGAGCAGCAGCCGCTCGACCGCCGCGTCGTTGGCGAGCATGGAGACCACCGTGTCGGCGGCGAACACCTCGGCGAGCGAGCCGGCCGCCTCCGCGCCCTCGGCCACCATGGCGGCCACCGGCTCGGGCGAGCGGTTCCAGACCCGTACGGTGCGGCCGGCCCGCAGCAGGCTGCCGGCCATGCCGCGCCCCATCGCACCCAGCCCCACGAAGCCGATCGTCCGCCCGGTCATCCGCGCACTCCCGTCGCCGCCGCACCGCTCGTATGCGGCCGACTGTACGTCAGAAGTCCTGCGGTTCCCGCCGGTCGGCCGGGGAAGCGCCCCCGGAGCCGGGCCGCTCCTCAGGCGCAGGCGCGGGCCCGGGACGGCAGCCGGGTGCGGTCGGCGGCCGCGCCGCGCTCCAGCTCGGCGACCACCCGGGTGCGCAGCAGCTCGTACTGGGCCTGGAGCCGGCCGGGGCGGGCCGGGCGGGCGACCGGTCGGCCGCGGCCGACCAGCTCGTCCGGCCCGAACTGCTCGCGGGTGAGGTCGATCTCGAAGCCGGTGGCGAAACGGTTCCACCAGTGGAGGTCCGTCCGCACCCCGTCGACGTACACCTCGCCCATCATGAGCTCGCCGCCGAGCAGGTCGTGCACCACCATCGCCGTCACCCCGCACTGACCACGGGCGGGATTGTCGGGACGCCAGTGGGCCAGATCCTCGGGCGCACAGGTGTCGACGCCCCAGGAGGAGCGGATCGCGCGTTCGATGTCGTTGAGGGTCCACGCCGTCATACCGGGAAGCCTGCCACGCGCCACTGACAGCGGCACCGGCTTTTCGAAGGGTCATCCCGTGTTCTGCGGCTACCCTTCCGGCGTTCACCCGAACGAGACCCCGGCCCGGCGGGCCCGGCCCCGGGCGCGGGGCGGGCCCGCCGGGCCCCCGGTCACTTCGCCAGCTCGGCGACGCCCGCCTGCGCGAACTGCTCGTCCAGGTCGCCGCTGGGCGCGCCCGCGACGCCGACGGCCGCGATCGGGGCGCCCTTCGACTGGATCGGGGCGCCGCCGGCCAGGAACAGGGTGCCCGGGATGTCCTTCAGGTTCGGGGCCTGGGCCAGGCGCTTGGCCAGCTCCGAGGTCGGGGCGTTCCAGGACACCGCGGTGAAGGCCTTGCGCTCGGCCGAGACCGGGGCCTGCGGGCCGGCGCCGTCGCCCTTCAGCAGCACCCGGGTGACGCCGTCGCGGTCGACGACCGCGACCGACACGTGCTGGCCGGCCTTGGTGGCCGCGTCCAGGGCGGCCTGGGCGGCGCGGGTGGCGGCGTCGATGGTCAGGCCGCTGCTCGGGGCCAGGTTCTTGTTCTGGGTGTCGGCCTTCGCCGCGGCCGGGACGGCCGGGGTGTCGGTGGACTCGGCGCTGGCCGAGACGGCGCCCACGGTGGCGGCGGCGAGCGCGGCGGCGGCGACGGTGCCGGTCAGCACCCGGGTGCGGACGGAGGTCTTCTTCATGGTCCAGCTCCTCAGCGGATCTGCGGGGTGGGGCGGGGCGGAGTGGGGGAGTTCGGGGGCCGCCGGGCCGTTGGGGGGATCGCCCGGCGGCGTGCTTCGATCCTCCGGCCGGGGAAGGGGCCGCCACATCGGCGGTCCGGCGCGGGCGTCCGGGCATGATGGGGGACGGCGGCGTCAACCGATCGGCTGATGCGGCCCCGGGCCGGACGGGTCACCATCGAGGGATCGGTGCGGGTCGGTGCGGATCGGGACGGGCCCGTGCGGACCGGTACGGGCAGGCGCCGACCGCGCATGCACCACCCGTTCAGCCAGGAGCCACCCGTGCAGCAGCCCCGCCCGACCGCCGGCCGCCCCGCCGCGGACCGCACCGGCGCCGGCGGCGCCCTCGGCCACGACGCCGGCGATCCGGACGCGGGCCGGCTCGCACTGCTGCTGGACTCCGCCTTCCTGCTGCTGCTCGCCGCCGCGCTCAGCCGCTACCTCACCCACCACTCCGGCACCGCGCAGGCGCCCTGGGTGATCGGGCTGAGCGCGGCCCTCGCCGTCGCCCAGCCGGCCGGGTCCTGGCTCGCCCACCGCCGTCCGACCGCCCCGGACCGGCACCGCCGCTGGGCGCTGGCCCTGGTGGTGGCGCTCTGGGTGGTGCTGGTGCTGCTCGCGCCGAGCTTCGCCTGGTGCGCCGTGCCGCTGATCTACACCGGGCTGCGGGTGCTGCCCGCGAAGGCGGCCATCCCGCTGGTCGGCACGCTGACCCTGCTGGTGGTGACCGCCGAGGTCCGGCTGCCCGGCGGCGCCGACGCCACCCTCGTCCTGCTGCCGGCCGCGGTGGCCGGACTCGCCACCGGCGTCTTCCTCTTCATGGCCCGGCAGGCCGCCCGGCAGCGCGCGCTGATCGCCGACCTGGTCCGCACCCGGCGCGAACTCGCCGCCACCGAACGGCGGGAGGGCACCCTGGCCGAGCGCGAGCGGCTGGCGATGGAGATCCACGACACCCTGGCGCAGGGCCTGTCCAGCCAGCAGATGCTGCTCCAGGCCGCCGAGCGCACCTGGGACACCCACCCGGCGACCGCCCGTACCCACGTCCGCACCGCCGCCTCGGTGGCCGCCCGGAACCTGGCCGAGGCCCGCCGCTTCGTCCACGACCTCGCCCCGGCGGAGCTGTCCGACGGCCGCACCCTCGACCGGGCGCTGCGGGCGCTGGCCGAGCGGGAGTCCGCCGAGAGCGGGCTGCCGGTCCGCTTCCACCTGGACGGCGCGCCCGTGCCGCTGCCCGCCGCCGCGCAGGCCGCGCTGCTGCGGATCGCCCAGGGCGCGCTGGCCAACGTCCGCGAGCACGCCGGGGCGTCGACGGCCGCGATCACGCTGTCCTTCCTCGGCGACCAGGCCGTACTGGACATCGCCGACGACGGGCAGGGCTTCGACCCGGGCGCGGCCGGGGGCGGTGCGGGTGTCGGCGCCGGGGGCGGGGGCGGCCGTGGGTACGGCCTGCCGGCGATGCGGGCCCGGCTGCGGCAGCTGGGTGGCAGGCTGACCGTGGAGAGCGCGCCCGGCGAGGGCACCGTCGTCTCCGCCGCGATCCCCCTGGACGACCGATGAGCCCGGAACACCGGTCCCCCGAAGCACAGATGAGCCCGGACGAGCGATGACCCTGGAGCACCGATGAGCACGACTCCCGGCCGGACCACTCCCGTCCGGACCGCTCCCGTCCGGCTGCTGGTCTGCGACGACCACGCCGTGGTGCGGGCCGGACTGCTGGCGCTGCTCGCGAGCGCCGGCGACATCGAGGTGGTCGGCGAGGCCAGCACCGGGGAGGAGGCCGTCGCGCTGGCCGCCCGGCTGGCCCCGCAGGTCGTCCTGATGGACCTCCAACTCGGCGACGGCATCGACGGGGTGGAGGCCACCCGGCGGATCACCGCCACCCCGGACGGGCCGCACGTCCTGGTGCTCACCACCTACGACACCGACGCCGACATCACCCGGGCGATCGCCGCCGGCGCCACCGGCTACCTGCTGAAGGCCGAGCGGCCCGAGGAACTGTTCGCCGCCGTGCACGCGGCCGCGCAGGGCCGCACGGTGCTCTCGCCGCCGGTCGCCTCCCGGGTGATGGCGCAGATGCGGGCGCCCTCGCCGCAGCTCACCGAGCGCGAGCTGGACATCCTCGGACAGCTGGCGCAGGGGCTGGGCAACCGGGAGATCGCCCGGGCGCTGTTCATCAGCGAGGCCACGGTGAAGACCCACCTCGGCCGGATCTACGACAAGTTGGGCGTGGACACCCGGTCGGGCGCGGTGGCGGTGGCGAAGGAACGCCGGCTGCTGCGCTGAGCCCGCCCGCTCTCCCCTCCCCCGGCCGCTTCCCCGGCCGCTTCTCCGGCCGCTTCCCCGGCTGCGCTGGGCGCCCGTCCGGTGTCACAGCGTGCTGCCACGATGCTCGGAATGTCGGATTCCACGGCGGCGTCCAGCACTACGTGTCCGCGCCCGGCGTCGGGCGGCTCGGGCGGCGGACACCCCGGTGGGACGACAAACCGCTGGTCCTGGGCCTTTCCGACCGCCGCGGAGCACTCCGTCACGATGTGGATGTTTTGTGGATTCCGCTATTGACAAACCAACCACGCGGTTTGTTAGTTTGAGATCAACGACGTCCCCGGAGGTGGGGGCTCGCCGGGCCTGTGCGGACCGCTCTCGCCGGAGGGGGGTGTGGCCAGGGGGGAACGGCGGGTTTGCCGGGGTGTCGGGGGGAGCGGCAACGCCGAAGCCGCGCGACGAGGCGGCGTGGAGCGAGTCCGGGGGGACTCGCTCCACGCCTCCCCCGGTCCCCAGCGCCCCTGGTTGGACCAGCGCCCTCGGCCGGACCAGCGCTCCCGGCTGGACCAATGCCCCCGGCTAGACCAGCGCGCTCCAGTACGGGCAGCGGACGTACGGCAGCGGCGGCGCGCAGCGGTCGACGCTCCCGGACAGCACCGGGCCCCGCTCCGAGCGGGCCACTCCGGGCGAGCTCGCCGTCAGCCCGGCCTCGCCCGACTCGCCGAAGCGCAGCTCCAGCCGGTAGCCGTCCGGCGTGGCCGCGGCGACGCCGGGGCGGTCCCGGCCGGCGTTCAGCGAGGTGATGGTCCAGCCGCGCCGCCGCCAGTGCCGCTCCACCACGTCCGCCAGCGCCGCCCGTCGGGACAGCGAGACGACGGTGAGGAGGTCCCGGCCCCGGGTGACGTACCAGAGCAGCTCCGACTCGCGCCCCGGCAGCGGCAGCCGCGCCCCCGCTCGCGCGGGCGCCCCCTGCCAGACCGGCGCCGGACGGACGGCGTCCAGGGTGTCCTGGAGCAGCGTCTCGCAGCGTTCGGTGGCGTCGAGTTGGTCGATCGTCACCTCCGGCCCCGACTCCGCCCCCGGCTCGGACTCCGACCGCCGGACCGGCGCGACCCGCGCACCGCCGGGGCGGCCGGGGCCGCCGCCGCCCGGGCATCCGACGTTCAGTTCGGCACCACCTGACTGCACAGGGCCCTCCGTACTCCCCCGGTGTTCAACCCGGGCCGGCATTCCGTCACTGCTTGGACGGCGGGCGGGTACGGGCAGTTCCCCTCCCGGTTCCGTCCCTCACCGTTCCCACACCTTCAAAATGCACTGCACGGTGCAGTTGAATCACTGATCTGCACTGTGTAGTTTACTTCTCGGGCCGACCGGCCGGGCCGGACCGGCCCACCGGCCGCACCCGGCAGGCCTTCTGACCCGCCGTCCGACCCAGCCATCGAGAGGACCCGCCATGCCCGTCATCACCGTCGGCACCGCCCGCATCCCCTACCGCGTCGTCGGCGACGGCCCCGACACCCTCGTCCTGGTGCACGGCACCGGCCCCGGCTCCGCCATGTGGGACGGCCTGCTGGACTCCTTCACCGACCGCTGGACCGTGCTGCTGCCCGACCTCTCCGGCAGCGCGGCCGCCGAGGACGACGGCGGTCCGCTCGCCCTGGAGGCCCTGGCCGCCCAGGTCGCCGCCGTGATCGAGGACGCCGGCCGCGGCCCCGCCGACATCCTCGGCTTCTCGCTCGGCGCCGTCGTCGCCACCGCGACCGCCGCCCTGCACCCCGGGCGGGTCCGCCGCCTGGTCGCCGCCGCCGGCTGGATCAGCGCGGAACAGGACGAGTACCTGCGGCTCTCCATGGCCACCTGGCTCTCCCTCGCCGACCACCCCGCCGCGTTCGGCGGCTACGCCACCCTCACCGCCTTCAGCCCCGGCTTCCTCGACCGGATCGGGCGCGCCGCCGTCCAGGCCAACACCGCCTACATGCGGCCGACCCCGGGCACCCTGCGGCACATCGCCCTCAACCTCGACCTGGACCTCGGCCCGCTGCTCCCGCGCGTCCAGGCCCCCGCCCTGGTGATCGGCTGCCGCCAGGACGCCACCGTCCCGGTGGAGAACGCCCGCCGGCTGCACGCCGCCCTGCCCGGCAGCGCCTACGCCGAGTTCGACACCGGCCACATCGTGCTCGCCGAGCAGACCGGGGCGTTCACGGGTGCCGTCCGGGACTTCCTCGTCGCCGCGTGACCGCCCGCCGCACGACCACCCGCCGCACGACCGCCCGCCGCCCGCCGAGCGCCGACCACCGACCACCGACCGCCGGGAGGGAGCGAACG
>NZ_LFVW01000186.1:0-8416 GCF_001182915.1 Kitasatospora sp. MY 5-36 | reverse complement strand
CGGGCGCGCACGGCCCGGGCGACCGGCGCGTGGAGCACACCGTTGCCCGAGAGGCAAGCCCTGCTCCAGAAAGGCCGATTACCGCGCATGGTGATCCTTATCGAATTGACTGAACGTCAACTTCAAAGGTGAGACTGCCTTGTCAGCAACATTCGCAAGGAGACCACCATGCGCATACTCTTCACCGGCCCCGCCGCGGCCGGTCACCTCTACCCGATGGTGCCCACCGCCCAGGCGCTGCGCGCCGTCGGGCACGAGGTCCTGTTCGCCACCGGGCAGCCCGTCGAGCTGATCCGCTCCGCGGGCTTCCCCGTCGCCCAGGTCGGCGACGGCCGGGGCCTGCGGGAGATCATCGAGGAGGGTCTCGGCGGCAAGGTCCAGTACGTCAACCGGGACAAGACCCAGGAAGAGATCCTCGACATGGCGGCCGCGATGTTCGCGCACGCCTCCCGTCCCGACGTGGACGGCCTGCTCGCGGTCGCCACCGACTGGGGCGCCGACCTGATCGTCCACGACTCCTTCGCCGCCGCCGGCCCGCTGGTCGCCGCCCAGCTCAAGATCCCGTCGGTGGTGCAGAACTTCGGTGCCAGCCCCGGCCGCCCGATGGCCGACCTGGTGGCCTCGCACGTCTCCGACCTGTACGAGGAGCGCGGCCTGACCGCTCCGGGCGTCACCGCGGTGCTCAACCTCGGCCCGCTCGGCGGCGACCCGGACGGCCTGCCGATGCGCTACGTCCCGTACAACGGCGGCGGCATCGTCCCGGGCGAGTTCCTCCGCAAGCCCGACCGCCCGCGGGCGGTCGTCACCCTGGGCACCGTGCTCGCCGAGATCGACGGCGTCCGCGCGGTGGTCCGCCTGGTCGAGGCGGCGGCCGAGGTCGACGCCGACTTCCTGCTCGCGGTCGGCAACGCCGACCTCGCCCCGCTCGGCACCCTGCCCGCCAACGTCCGCGGCCTGCCCTGGGTCCCGCTCAACGAGCTGCTCGGCCGCGCCGACGCGCTGATCCACCACGGCGGTTCGGGCACCATGCTGACCGCCCTCCAGGCCGGCCTGCCCCAGCTGCTGCTCCCCCAGGGCGCGGACCACTTCCTCAACGCCGACGCCATCACCGCCACCGGTGCCGCCCTGAGCTCCACCTCCGAGGCCGTCGACACCCCGCTGCTCACCCGTGTCCTCACCGACGCCGCGCTGCGCGACGCCGCCCACCGCCTCCGGGCCGACAACGCCGCCCTGCCCACCCCGGCCGCCCTGGTCCCCACCCTGGAGGACCTCGCCGCCCGCCGCTGATCCCCCACCCCGTTGCCGTCGGCAGCCGCGGCGCCGCAAGGCCTCGCGACTCCCGGCGGTACGGCGGGCGACGCCCCTTCTCGACGAGGCCCCGCCGGCCGCGCCCCCGCGATGCCCTCGATTACCAGCTGGAAGCACCCCCGAACCAGATCGATCTCGGCCACTTCCACGCACCACCGCCCCGAACACAAGCGCACCCACCGCCCACCGGCCCCACCGCCCGCCGGGCGGCACCACGGCCAGTGCCCCGGGCCCCGTCGCGGCCGGGAGAACCGAACAGGCTGCCGTCATCGACGTGTTCGACCGTCTGCGCGACCGGATCGACGAAGAGCGGGGTGCCGCACCAGGCGTGGAGGCCCGCGAACCCCCTTGCAGGTGCTGCGTCACCGGATCCGGCCGCACCCATCCCTCGACAGCGCCCGGGCCGGCCTCCTCATCCGCACCTCCGCCGTGCCCTGCCCCTTGCCGCCTGACCGACCACCCTCCCGGACGCCACGACCATCCCCCGGTCGCTCGGTAGAGGCGCCTGCCCTACACCACACCCGTGCCCCATGAGGCGGATTTTGATGTTTCTGTGCACAGGCGCCGAGGACTCGTCATCGTGGCGGCACTTATCCGGCTTATGGAGGAATTCGATGACAGTTCATGTCTGCCACAGCACAATCGAGGCAATCAAAGCCCGTGTCGAAAGCTCGAACGGGGCCGTCATGATCTCGAATGCAACTGTCCGCGCCCTTGAAGAAAAGGAACGCCTCAGGGTCGAGCGACTGCAGAGGGTGTTCACCTTGCTCCGTGCTCGCGGGCTTGAGTGCTACCCGCAGGTACCGCTGTATGCCAACGAGTGGTGGTCGTTCCTGGTGTACCGCCGAGATCTTCTGACAGTCAACCTCCGCACCGCATCGGCTGATTCAACGACGAGGGCGGCTCTGATCTGCGCTATCGACGCGCTCAGCAAGCCTTACTGGCACGAGCAGGCACCAAGTAGCTGGGACCTGCACAAAGCGCTTCGGAAGCTGGGCGCCGCTTCCGTCGATCCGCCCCGCCGCAGCGAGCGACACCTTTCAGTCGCCTGATACGAGGCCCAGAGGCACTCCGAACCAACAGGCTGACGCGGAAATCGATCGGTCAGCGCTCCGTCGTCCACGTGGATCGCACACCGCCCCCCAGCACACACCACCGCAGCTGTCGACAGGTTCCGTCGCTGCGGTGGGCAAATGGATCCAAACCCGACAACGACTCATATGTCGCGAACGCCGCAGGTCAAATGGCCTGCGGCCTTCACATGGTTCGGCTGTATCGGAATGGACGCCACTCGCAAACCCGGATCCGTTCGGGCCCGGTCAGCCCGTCTCCCGGACCAAGGCGCGCAGCGTGGCGGTGTCAAGCACGTGGGCCCTGGAGGGGAGGAGCCGATGGGGCAGGGCGGTGCGCGCGGGGTCGAGCGCGAACGGGCCGGCGGCGGGGGTGGTGGTCATGCGGATGTCCTCCGTGCGGGGGGTGGGCCGGGTACGGCCTCCGGTCGCGCCCGGCCGTCGGCCCGGGGCAGCAGGAGCGGCGTGCCGAGGATGAGCAGTCCCGCGACCGCGAGGGCGGTGCGCGGTCCGGTGGCGGCCGCGAGCAGCCCGCCGAGCGCGGTGCAGACGGCGATGGACGCCTGCTGGCCGATCGACCAGGCCGACAGCGTGCGGGCGACCAGGTGCTTGGGCGTGCGTTCGAGCCGGTAGGTGGCGAGCACCGGGTTGAACAGGCTCATGTTGACGATGATCGCCAGCTCGACGGCCATCACGGTGACCAGGCCGACCACGCCGGGGCGGACGAAGGCCAGGCCGATCAGCCAGACGGCGCGCAGGGTGCCGACGGTCCGGAACACCCGGTCCCGGCCGTGGCGTGCGACGACCCGCCGGGCCAGCCGGGAGCCGATCAGCCCGCCGAGGCAGGGGGCGGCGAAGGCCAGGCCGTACTGCCATGGGGCGAAGTGGAGTTGGCGGAGCAGGAGGACGGCGAGCACCGGCTCGGTGGCCATGATCAGACCGGAGACGAGCATGTTGTTGAGGTAGAGCGCCCGCAGACCGGGGTCGCCCAGGATGTGCCGCCAGCCGTCGAGCACCGCGCCCGCCCGGACCGGGTTCCCACCGGTCCGCCGCGGCGTCTCCTCCCGGCCGCGGATCGCGGTGATGCTCAGCGCGGAGAGCAGGTAGCTGAGCGCGTCGGCCACCACGGTGGTGACCGGCCCGAACCGGCCGACCGCCGCCCCGCCCAGCGGCGGACCGATCGCGATGGAGCTCCAGTTCGTGGACTCGAACCGCGCGTTGGCCACCAGCAGATCGTCCGGCCGGACGAGGGCCTTGAGGTAGGCGCCGCTGGCCGCGCCGAACGCGATCCTGGCCGCGGCGACCACGATCGAGACCACCAGCAGCTGGACGAAGCCCAGCCCTCCCAGGGCGTACGCGACCGGGATCGACGCCATGGCCGCGAACCGGACCAGGTCCATCGCGATCATCACCGGACGCTTGCGCCGGAACTCCACCCACGGCGCGAGCGGCACCGCGATCAGCGCGCCCACCGCCGGCCCCACGGCGGACAGCGCGGACACCTCGGCCGGTCCGGCGCGCAGCACCAGCACGGCGATCAGCGGCAGCGCCCCGAACCCCAGCCCGGACCCGTACGCGCTCACCGCGTACGCCGCCCACAGCCAGCCGAACCGCCGGCCCAGCCGTTTCCCACCCGTCATGCGCGGTGCGCTCCCCTCGACGTCCCGACCCCGACCGGACAAACCGGAGTTGACCGGTGAGAGCCAACCGGGAGGCACAGCGGCCGGTCAAACAACCGTTCCGCCCACCCCGCACAACCACAGGTTGTTCTCTACAGTGGATCGGCGTGGACCTCGAAGCAGTGCGCACCTTCGCCGCCATCGCGGAAGCCGGCCAGTTCCAGAAGGCCGCCGTCGACCTGTCGATCACCCAGCAGGCCGTCTCCAAACGCGTCGCCGCACTGGAGCGCGACCTCGGCGTGCGGCTGTTCACCCGCACCCCGCGCGGCGCCGAACTCACCATCGACGGACAGGCGTTCCTGCCCCACGCCCGCGAACTGCTGCGCGCCGCCGAACGCGCGGTCGCGTCCGTACGGGCCGGCCGCCGCCCGCTGCGCGTCGACGTGCTCAACTCGCGCGGAGCCGTCTCGGGCCTGATGCGCGACTTCCACCGCGCCCACCCGGACATCGACCTCGACGTGCTGATGCTGCACGACATCGAGACCGCCGTCGCCGCCGTCCGCTCCGGCGCGATCGACGCCACCTTCCGTGCCGTCGCCATGCCCGGCCGGCCGCTCCCCGAGGACATCGCATCCGTCCGGGTGCTCGACGAACCGCTCCACCTCCTCACCGGCCCCGCCCACGCCCTGGCGGGCGCCAGGACGCTGACCGTCGCCGACCTGGTCGGCCACCGGATCTGGATGCCCGGCATCGTCCCCGGCACCGAGTGGGGCGCCTACTACGCCGACCTCGTCGCCGAGTTCGGCCTCACCATCGAGGCCACCGGCCCCAACTTCGGCTCCGACGCCCTCCTCGACACCATCGCCGACACCCCGGCCCTCGCCACCTTCATGAGCGAGCGGACCCGCCTCGTCTGGCCCGCCGCCCACGGCCTGCGCCGCATCCCGGTGACCGACCCGACGCCCGTCTACCCCCACTCGCTCCTCTGGCACCGCGACAACCCCCACCCGGCCCTCCCCGCCCTCCGGGCCCACCTCGCCACCACCGCCCCCACCCCCGGCACCCCCGGCACCTGGACCCCCGCCTGGACCCACCCCCACTGACCGCCCCGACCGGTCCCGGACAACGCGAAAGCCCCAGGCCGTTGGCCTGGGGCTTTACTGCTGGAGCGGGCGACGAGAATCGAACTCGCGCTCTAAGCTTGGGAAGCTCATGTTCTACCATTAAACTACGCCCGCCTGATGAGCCGTCAGAGACCGCTCGATCCAGTGTCACTGTACCCCATTCGCACCGGTGGTTGCACAGGGGGTCGGTGGACGTGGCGGAGCCGGGTGGGGCGGGTGCGGAGGCGTACTGTGTGGGCCGCGCGCGAGTGCTCCGGTGGGTGGGGGCCGAGGCGGCGAGCCATGGTGAGGAATGTCCGGAACATCCCCTAATGTGACGCTGTCCCGGGGCTCGGCCGTCGGGGCGAGTGCGTACGGGTGAGTACTGGGTTAGGGATGGGAAGGGGATCGATGGAGCAGCGCGCCGTCGTTCGTTGTGCCGAGGGGCACCTGTTCAGCACCACCACGTTCCCGATGCAGAACCTCGGTCCTGGCCGGCTCGGGCCCGGACGGTTGATCCGCTGCCCGCAGTGCGGACGGATGCGGAGTTCGGTGCTGGCCGACGTGCGGGAGCTGTCGGAGCCGCAACTGGCGCGGGCGATGCGGTTGGAGGCCGCGGAGTTCCTGGCCTGACGGTCGCGGAGGGACGGAACGGGCCCCGGGCGGATTCGTCCGGGGCCCTGTCGTGCACGTAACCTCGAAGCGTGCTGCTCTCTGACAAGGACATCCGGACCGAAATCGACCTGGGTCGGGTCGTCGTCGACCCGTTCGACCCGGCGATGATCCAGCCGTCGAGTATCGACGTGCGCCTCGACCGCTTCTTCCGCGTGTTCGAGAACCACAAGTACCCGCACATCGACCCCTCCGAGGAGCAGCCGGACCTGACCCGGCTGGTCGAGCCGGAGGGCGACGAGGCGTTCATCCTGCACCCCGGCGAGTTCGTGCTGGCCTCGACGTACGAGGTCATCACGCTGCCCGACGACGTCGCGTCCCGGCTGGAGGGCAAGTCGAGCCTGGGCCGGCTGGGCCTGCTCACCCACTCCACGGCCGGCTTCATCGACCCCGGTTTCAGCGGCCACGTGACCCTGGAGCTGTCGAACGTCGCGACGCTGCCGATCAAGCTCTACCCGGGCATGAAGATCGGGCAGCTGTGCCTGTTCCGGCTCTCCTCGCCCTCGGAACACCCGTACGGCTCGGAGCGCTACGGCTCGCGCTACCAGGGCCAGCGCGGCCCGACGCCGTCCCGCTCGTACCTGAACTTCCACCGCAGCGACGTCTGAGCACAGGACCCGCAGGACCCGCGGGCCCCACGGAGCGCACGCACGACGGGCGGCCTGACCCCTCACCCGAGGGATCAGGCCGCCCGCGGCGTTTCTCAGGCCCGCTTCGGGCTGGTGACGGCGACCAGTTCGGTGCCGTCCTCGGACAGCCGCAGCTCGGTGCGCAGCTCGGCCAGCTCGCCGAGGTGGTGCAGGTGGGTGCCGCCGCAGAAGATCTGCGCGCCGCCCTCGGGCAGCTCGCAGTGCCACTGGCGGCGGGCGGTGAGCTCGGGGCCGGGCACCTCGATGCGGACCGGGGCGTCGGCGGCGACCCAGGCGGCCAGCCGGGCGTTGACGGCCTCGGTGAGGGCCGGCAGGGCGTCGGCGAGGGCCGGGAACTCCTCGGTGGCGTCCACCGTGAAGCCCTTCTTCTTCAGCGACTTGCCGAGCCGGTAGGTGTCGGTGCTGGCCGCGGTGTCCATCACCGAGCTCGCCATCGCGAGGCTGTCGAAGTCCGGGTGGCCGAAGGCGTCCGAGCGGCCCGGGTCCTTGCGCCAGCGCGGGGCGAGCGCGGCGTTCAGGGCGAGGGCGAGCAGGTGGCAGCCGCTGTGCGAGGCGCTGAGGGCGCCCCGGCGGTCGGCGTCGACGGCGAGCGCGGCGGTGCGGCCGACGAGGTCCCCCGGGTCGCCGTCGACGACGTGCAGGACCAGCCAGGACCACTCCTCGTCACCGCGCCGGACCGGGATGTCGGCGCCGACCAGCGGCTCCCCGCCCTCCGGGCCGACGGCGCCGGTCAGGCAGTCGACCACGGCCAGCTCGGTGCCGTCGACGGTCAGGGTGCCGCGGTCGGCCGGCTGGTCGGGCCAGGTGTGGTCGAGCGGGTGGAACGGGGTCGCCGCGGTGACGACGGCGTACCGGCCGTCGGCCAGCGGGTGCACCGCGAGCACCGGGGACTCGCCGGTCACCGCCCCGGCCGGGAAGCTGACGTGGGTGGTGGGGAGGGTCATTCCTGGCTCCGGTGAAGGTGGGACGACGAGGGTGGGGCGGGCCCGGCGCTCGGCCGCGACCCGCCCCCATTCTGCCCTTCGCCCGTCGGAGCCCTCGGCCCGGCGTCGCTCCGCCCGGTGCGGCTCAGCCCAGCGTCGGCAGCTTGATCAGCACCAGCAGCGCCACCAGCTGTATCGCCGAGGCGGCCGCGGCCTTGCCCCAGGGCAGGTCGTGCAGCCGCCGGACCATGCTGGTCAGCAGGTACGCGCAGAGCATCCAGGTGGCCCAGCCGACGACCTGGACGACGGCGCTGCCGGAGGGCAGCACCAGGTCGAGCAGCAGCCGGGGCGCGTCGGTGAGCCAGCCGATCAGCGCGGCCAGGCCGACGGTCGCCTTCCACGGGCCGTCGCCGCCCAGCTGGCGGGCCATCGCGTAGGTGACCCCGCCGAAGAGCGCGCCGGCCACGGTGAAGCCGATGGCGGCGGCGAGGATGCCGGTCAGCGCCACGGTGAAGGTCGAGTTGACGATGTCGTCGTGGGTCAGCCCGATGCCGAGCACCGCGAGCGCGCCGTACAGCAGCGAGACGGTGAGCGCGGGCAGCCAGACCTGGTGGTCGCGGGTGCGGTCGAAGACCGCGGTCGGGCTGCGGAACAGGCCGGTGAACAGTTCGCGCCAGTGCGGCCGGGGCCCGGCGACGTGCGGGGCGGACTGGCCGCCGGCCCGGTAGACGGCGACGTTGTCCTGGCCGTACGGCTGCTGGTCGTAGCCCTGCTCGGGGCCGTAGCCCTGGTCCTGGCCGTAGCCCTGCTCGGGGCCGTAGGGCGGCTGCTGCCCGTGGCCGTCGTCGTAGTAGCCGTGCTCCTGGCCGGGGTGCCCCTGGTACGGCGGCTGTCCCTGGTACGGACCGCCGGCCGCGTACGGGTCGCCGACGGGGAAGGCCCGGGTGCTGCCGGGCCGGTCCGCCGCGTACGGGTCGTACCCGTCCCCCGCCGTCTGCCCGGGACCGCCGGGCGTGCCGGGACCACCGGGCGTGCCCGGACCGCCGGGCGCGCCGCCGGGCCCGCCGGGCG
>NZ_LFVW01000018.1:0-43967 GCF_001182915.1 Kitasatospora sp. MY 5-36 | reverse complement strand
CGACGGCGGCCCTGGCCGGGGTGGTCGCGGGCGGGCTGCTGGTCCACCGCCTGCTCGCCCCGACGGCGACGACCGGCGGGGCGGACGAGGCCCGCCGGTCGTCGCCCGCCGCCGCGCCTCCTGCCGCCTTCCCGACCACCGACTTCGACATCATCTACGGAAACACCTCCACGAAGGGCACCCTGACCTGGTACAACCGCTCGGTCGGCCTGAGCGGGCAAGACAAGTCCGAGGACTCGGCCGGCTGTCGGGACACCACGGCGACGAGCTACTCCGCCTCCGGCAGCGAACTGGGCAGCATTCACACCGGCGTCGTCTGTGGCGCAAGCGAGAACTACAACGCCGCAATCCCCGCGGATGTTGCCGGCGGTGCCTCCACCGTCAGGATCTGCCTCGACGACGGCGCCACCCCGCCCGCCGTGCTCAAGTGCCAGGATTCCAGGCGCCCCTGAGACCGACGTCTTCGACATCTGCCGGCTCAACGGCGAGACGGTCAGCGGCGAGACCGTCCCGGCCCCCGCTTCCCGCGCTTCCACGATCTCGCCGAGTCGGCCCGGCTCGCCGGCGGCCACCTGCCCGGTCGCCCGCTGCCGGGAAGCGCCCCGGCGCTACCCTATGTGGAGTTAGCCGACACCATGGGACTATGAGGGGGTTCACATGAGACTCGTCCTGGAGGACGTGTCCGAGGACCTGGCGCGTGAGCTCTTCGCGCTGCTGGGCAGGCACGGGGCGGCGCCGGTGCTCCAGGACGCGCAGTGGACCGTCACCAGGGCCGCGCAACTCCTGCGGGACCTGCCGGCCACCGCCGTGCAGATCATCCGCCTCGCCGCCGAAGGCGAGGGCTGGGTCGCCTCCGGCCACCTGCGCGGCCCCGACGGGTCGGAGTCCCTGCGCGGTCGGTCCGGTGCGATCACCAAGGCCGTCAACCGGGGTGCCGCCAAGAAGCGTTGGCCCGTCGGGATGCCGCAGCCCGTCGAGGCCCAGTACGACCCCGAGAGCCCCTCCTACCAGCGCACGACGGGCTACGTCATGAACGAGGACCTGGTCCCCGTCTTCAAGGCCGCCCTGGCCCGCATCGACCGGGAGACGGCGGCGCTCGCCACCGCGACCGTCACCGCGGAAGGCGGCGCCTGATGGACCGCAAGACGTACACCGCCGAGCTCGCCGGTCTGCGCGAGCTGCGCGCGGGGATCACGGCCGCCGAGAAGCAGGTCGCGGCCGCGCGGAAGGAGTTGGACAGGCTCGCCGCCCAGCGTTCGCGACGGGTGGCCGGGCTGGCGGGGTACGAGGGCGCGAAGGCCGACGCCATCGCGAAGGCCGCGGGCCTGTCGGTCGGCGACGTCGTGCGGATCGCCCCGCTGCTGGACCCGACCCCGGCCGCCGTCCGCGCCGCCGCGCCCGCCCCGGTGCCCGTCGCGGAAGTGGCGGAAGCGGAGGAAGCGGCAGATCCGGCGCCGGTTGCCGAGCCACCCGCCGCCGTCGCCCCGGCGCTGACCCGCCCCGTCGCCGTACTCGAGCAGCCCACCCCCTCGCCTGTCGCCGCGCCGGTCGTTCCGGCGGCCTCGGTCGCTGCCCCGGTACGTCCGGTGGCCGAGGCCGGTCCGCGCGAGCTGCCCACCCTCCCCGAAGGCCCGGCAGGCGCCCGGTTCGAGGCCGTGACGACCGGCCTGCTCTCCAAGCGCCCGAACTTCACGCAGCAGGCCCGCTCCACGGTGTTCCTGGACGCGGCCGCCGGGATGCTCGCGGTCCGCGACCAGACCGTGCGCCTCGACCTCGGTGCCCGCACCCCCGGGGAGATCCTGGACGCCGTCCTGGCGACCGCGCCCGGCACCGAGCGCGTCTACATCACCGCCGGCGCCCCCTGGCACGACGGCGCTGAGCGCTACTCCACCCTCAAGGACGCCGTCGCCGCCTGGCTGAACACCCCGTCCGAGCGGTGGACCACCGCCGTCGGCTCCGGCCGCGACAAGCTCGCCGGCCACTTCGTCCACCAGCGCCAGCCCGTCGGCCGCTACGCCCCCACCGCGGCCCCGGACAGCGGCACCACCGAGATCCGCTCCATGGGGGAGTGGTTCGACCCGGACGGCGCCGACGTCGTCACCTGCCGTCAGGCGTTCACCCTGCTGTGGCAGGCGCTGCGCCGCCACTGGGACGACGCGGTCCTCATGGGCTCGCCGTCGCAGACCGGCCGGGACCTGTGGTCGCGCACCGTCCCGACCACCGGCAAGTGGGCCGGCGGCTACCCGGTCCTGTCCGAGGAGCTGCGCGGCCTGCTGCACGCGACCGGCGGCCAGGGGCGCACCGAGCTGGTCCTGCCCCCGCGCGTGCCGCAGCAGCTGCCCGCGCTGGTGGAGTACGACCGCACCTTCGCCTACGCCAAGCACCTGTGGAAGTCCCCGGTCGGCACCCCGCGCCGGATCACCGCCGCCGGGTTCGCCGCGATGACGGAGGCCGAGCAGACCAAGGCCCTGATGTCCTGCTCGCACTGGAACGTCAAGGTCACCGTCCCGCAGGGCTGGAACCACGTCGGCCTGCTGCCCGCCCCGGTCACCGGCGACCGCGCCTGGACCTACCCCTCGGCGCCCGGCGAGACCTTCACCACCTGGGCGGGCGGCGCCGAGGTCCACCTCGCCCTGGCCAACCACCTCGCGCCGTGGCGGATCGAGGTCCTCGGCGGCCTGCTCTGGGAGGACGGCAAGCCGCTCGACGAGTGGGGCAAGCGCCTCAAGTCGGCGTGGGCGGACCTGACCAACCTCTCCCGCATGCACGGCGACGACCGCCAGCGCACCGCCGCCTACCTCGCCTCCCGCGCCGTCCGCGCGGTGCTGCTGTTCGGCCTCGGGGGCTTCGCCCAGCGCCCGCGCCTGGTCTCCGGCACCACCCCGGTCGGCGAGACCCTGCCCGCCGGGGTCGAGATCCTCGGCCGGGACGACCAGGTGGTGACCTGGCAGCGGCAGGCCGGCTTCTCCCGCGACCCGTACGCCCACCCCGAGTGGGCCGCCTACGTGTGGTCCGGGGCGCGGGCGGCGCTGCTGGACATGAGGTACCGCCAGGGCAAGGAGGTCATCGGCCACGCCGGCGCCCTGCACGCGAAGCCCGGCACCGTCGTCTACTTCGGCACCGACGGCATCGCCCTGACCGAGCGCCAGCCCTGGCCCTACCGCGGCGAGCCCGGCGACTACCTCCTCAAGGGCCACCTCACCGGCCCCGTCGAGCACCCCACCAGCCAGGAGCAGTACCTGAAGCTGCGCGGCCTGGGCCGCGCCGAACTCGCCGCAGAGGAGACCCGGTGAGCCCGGCCGACCCGAACCAGCCGAACGAGGCCGCGCGGCTGACCCAGCAGCTCATCGACCACGGCTACACCAAACGCCAGGTCGCCACGATGCTCGGCCGCGACGCCTCGCTCGTCTCCCAGTTTTTCACCAAGGGCAAGGGCGCGAGCATGGTCGGCGCGCTGCGCCAGCTGGTCCGGGCGGTCCGCGGCGGCGAGCGCGACGAGGAGACGCTGTCCGGGATCGCGGAGGCGAACACCAGCCGCCGCCGCACCAGGACCGGGCAGAAGGCCCGGGTCCGGGGCAAGGACACGGTCGGCGAGGCCGGCGGGTCGATGGCCGGCCGGGCCGGGAGACAGGCCATCAGGTCCGGCGCCGGCCACCTCGCGCCCGTGGTGCACGAGACCGGCCGGGCCGGCGGCCGTCTCGCCTTCACCGTCCGGATGAAGGCCGACCAGTACGTCTACAGCGCGGGCTCGGAGCAGGACTCCGGCGGCATCCGGCGCGGGTTCGTCCCCCGCGCGGACGGCACCGAGGAGCGCACCTACGGCTCCGCCGGCACCGGGGGCTTCGACGCCGCCGAGTGGTCCCGGCGCGTCGCCGACCACCACGGCGACGTCACCGAGGCCATGAAGACGTGGCTGGTGGAGACCGGCCGCGCCATCGCCGACGCCGACATCCAGTACCTCGAAGTCCGCGGCTGGATCCCCGGGGAGAACCGGTGAGCGCAGGACATCCGGACCGGCACACCGCACCGGACCCCGACCGCCCCGCATGGTTCGCCGGCTCCGACGAGAAGCTCACCGTGCTGCGCCGCGCCGCCGAGGCCCGCGGCGTGGCCCTCGACCCGGCCACCCCGCCGAGCGAGGAGGACGCCCAGGAGCTGACCGACCGACTCGCCGACATCCTCCTGGCCGAGGGCGGCTTCGACGGCGACTGGCGGACCACGCCGTTCGGCGACCTGGTCGAAGGCCTGATCGACGCCCTCCACCGCTACGCCTACCCCGACGAGCACTGACCCCTCCCCTCAGCACCCGGCACACGAATGGAGACACCCGCGTCGTGGAGAGCACCGCCACCGCCGAGCAGGACGCGCCGACCGGGCCGCCGCTCCCGGTGCAGCCGGTCGACACGGCCGCGAACCCGCTGCCGCTGCACGGGTTCCAGAAGGACGCGGTGGCCGCAGCGGTGCGCGAGGTGAAGGACGGCGGTCGCGCGACGGTCGTCGCGGCGACCGGCTCCGGGAAGACCCTGATCGCCGCCGGCTGCGCCCGGCGCCTGGCGGCGAGGGGCCGGGTCCTGGTGCTGGTGCCGACGATCGAGCTGCTGGAGCAGACCGCCGAAGCCTGGTCCCTGCGAGGCGGACGCCGTGGCCTGGCGGTGGCGGCCTGCTCGCGGGAGGAGGCGCTGGAGAGCGCGGAGGCCGGCGGCCGCGTCCACGCCCGGGTGACCACCCAGGCCCCGCGGATCGCCGACCTCGTCGCCGGCGCCCCCGACGACCAGCCGGTCACCGTGTACGCGACCTACGCCTCGCTGGAGCGGATCGTCCAGGCCCACCGCGAGTTCGGCCTGCCCGCCTGGGACCTGGTCGTCATCGACGAGGCGCACCGGACCGCCGGCGCCGAGAGCAAGGCGTGGGCGGCCGTCCACGACGACGCCCAGGTCCCCGCCACTCGCCGGCTCTACTTCACCGCGACCCCGCGCATCGCCGACGACCGGCGCGCGAAGGACGGCCTGGCCGACCTCGCCGACGCCGACGGCGAGGGCGCGGAGAAACTGCCCGCGCTCTGCTCCATGGACGACGAGAGCATCTACGGCCGGACCGTCTTCACCTGGACCCTCGGCCAGGGCATCGAGCACGGCTACCTCGCCGACTACCGCGTCCTGGTCCCCGTCGTCACCGACGAGGACCTGCGCGAACTGCTCCGCCTCCCCGCCGTCGCCGACCTGCGCACCCAGCGCTCCAACGAGGAACTGCTGCGCCTGGCCCTGCAGATCGCCGTGCTGCGCGCCGTCGCCGACCTCGACCTGCGCCGGGTCATCACGTTCCACTCCCGGGTCAGCGCGGCACGGGAGTTCGCGGACACCCTGCCGGACGCCTCCCGGCTGCTGGAGGACGCGGAGCGCCCGGAGCGGATCTGGGCGAAGGCGGTGGCCGGCACGGACCGCCTCCGCGACCGCCGGGCCGCGTTCGCCGACTTCAAGGCCCACACCGGCGAGGACGGCGAGGAGTGCGGCATCCTCTGCAACAGCCGGCTGCTGACCGAGGGCATCGACGTCGCCGCGGTGGACGCCGTCTGCTTCGCCGACCCCAAGAGCTCGGTCATCGACATCGTCCAGGCCGTGGGCCGCGCCCTGCGCCAGTCCTACCGGCAGGGCAAGGTCTCGTGGATCGTCATCCCGGTCTACCTGCCGACGCCTCAGGTCGGCGACGACACCGCCACCGCGCACCCGTCCGAGGTCCACGACGCCGACGAGGCCGTGAAGGCGGAGGCCGACACCGAAATCGAGGCGTCCAGCTTCCGTACGATCTGGCGGGTCCTGCGCGCCCTCGCGGCGCACGACGCCCGGGTGGTCGGCCGGATCACCGAGCTGCGCGCCCACCGCTCGCAGGGCGCCGCGCACACCACCGCGGCCAAGCCGGCCGAGGGCGATCAGCAGCCGGCGGCCCCGGTCGAGTCGCCGGTCGAGTGGCTGAAGGTCGACGCCCGCCGGCACGCCGCGCGCATCCTCCAGACCGTCAAGCTGCGCGCGTTCAACCCGCGCGCGGTCGAGTGGCAGCGGATGCACGCCGTCGCGGCGCTCTTCCATCTCCAGCACGGCCACCTCGACCCCGTCGACAGGACGAAGCACGCCGAGCTGATCTCCTGGCTTACCCGCCAGCGCCATCTCCACGGCCAGGGCCTGCTCGATGCCGCCCGGGTCAGTGAGCTGGACGCGCTCGGCATGATCTGGTCGAAGAACGCCAACGCCTGGGAACGCGGCGCCGCGTATGCCGCCGCGTTCCACCGCCGGCACGGCCACCTCGCCATCCCCGCCACCGCGAAGCTGGACGACTACGCGGTCGGCGCGTGGATGCGCCGCCAGCGCAAGGCCGACAACCTCACCGGCGACCAGGTGACCAAGCTCGACGCGCTGGACGAGCTGTGGCGCCTGGAGCCGGACTGGAACCGCTCCTACCGCCGCCTGCTCGCCTACCTCGCCGCCGGCGGAGCCCTCGACGGCCCGGTGAACCGCACCGGCGGCGAGGCCGACCCGGCCTTCCGCCCCGGCACCTGGCTGCGCAAACAGGACAAGGCCCGCACCGACGGCAAACTGACGAATCGTCAGATCAAGCTCCTGGACGCCCTCCACCGGCACGCCGAGACCCCCACCGGCGGCCGGACCGGGTGATGCTCCACCGAAGGGCGGCCCGCGGAGCCGCCCTTCGGCGAGCGCACGTCCGACGTGCGCCGTGCGTCCCCCGACGGTCCGGAGAGCCGACCGTCCCGGGCGCCGGCGGTGCTGCTACTTCTGCCAGCCGACGGTCTCGGGCAGCGGGCTGTAGAAGATGGCGGCGCCGACGTTGGCGAGGCCCTTGCGGATGCCGTAGGTGGAGGGGCCGCTGTAGAGCGGCA
Organism: Kitasatospora sp. MY 5-36; assembly: GCF_001182915.1. Taxonomy (NCBI): domain Bacteria; kingdom Bacillati; phylum Actinomycetota; class Actinomycetes; order Kitasatosporales; family Streptomycetaceae; genus Kitasatospora; species Kitasatospora sp. MY 5-36. The sequence continues at coordinate 37,078 of NZ_LFVW01000018.1, read as the reverse complement.
GCAGGGAGTACTGCTGGAGGGCCTTCTGCTCGACCTCGTTGACGGCCGCGATCTGCTGGCCGAGGTCGGCGATCTCTCCGGTGGCGCGGATCTCCTTGTCCAGTTCGGGGGTGCCGGCTCCGGTGATGTTGGAGTCGCGGTCGGAGCAGTAGAAGTCGCACAGGTACCGGGCGCCGAAGGGGTCCGTCGAGCGGTTGCCGGAGATGAACAGGTCGAAGCGGCGGTCGCTGAGGACCTTGGAGAAGTCGTTCTCGGAGACCTTGTTGACGTCCACCTTCACGCCGACGGTCTTGAGCATCGCGGTGAACGCACTGGCGGTGGCCTTCTCGATGGGGCCGTCGCCGAGCAGGGTGTAGCCGATCGCGAGCTGCTTTCCGTCCTTGGCGCGGATGCCGTCGGCCCCGGGCAGCCAGCCGGCCGCGTCCAGGGTCCTGCGCGCCTGCTCCGGGTCGTACTTCAGCACGGAGGCGACGTTGTCGCGGTAGCCCTGCTGGAAGCTGTAGAGCACCGACGAGCCGGGCAGCGGCTCGGTGTAGTCGAGGCCCTGGAACCGGATCTTCGCTATCTGGGCGCGGTCGATGCTCTCCTGCACGGCCTTGCGGACCTGGACGTCGCCGAGCAGCGGGGACTTGGTGTTGAGGTACAGCGAGTACTCGAAGGGGCTGCCGCCGCTGCGGATCTCGGCGTCCTTGACCGTCTTCACCTGCTTGAGGTTCTCCGCGGTCCCGACGGGGGCGTAGTCGAGTTCGCCGTTCTTGAAGGCGTTGATCGAGGCGGCGCTCTCCAGGTTGACGTAGACGCGCTTGTCGAGCTTGCCCGGCCGGCCCCACCAGGTGGGGTTGCGCACGAAGGTGATGTTGCCGGAGTGGTCGTCCCAGGTGCCCACGGTGTACGGCCCGGTGCCCCACTCGGGGTGGGCGGTCTTGACGTACGCCTTGTTGAAGTTGTCGACGGTGGCGGCCTGGGGGTGCAGGAAGGTGGTGAACAGCGCGGACCAGGAGGCGTTGACGCCCTTGAAGGCGATGACCGCCTGCTTGTCGTCCGCGCCCCGGGTGACGGAGGTGATGCGGTCGTAGCCGTCGGTGGAGGAGGCCGCGTACTCCTTGTCGGAGCCGTTGTTGGCCTTCCAGGTGGCCTCGATGGCCCGCCAGTCGATCGGGGTGCCGTCGTTGAACACGGCCTTGGGGTTGAGGGTGATGACGACCTTCTGGTCGCCGCCCTCGACGGAGACCTTCACGTCGCTGTAGTAGTCCGGGTTGTACTGGACCTCGCCGGTGGGCGAGTAGGTGATGGCGTCGGCGTTGTACCAGGACCAGACCCGCAGCGCGTTCAGGGTGCCGTTGACGTTGAACGGGTTGCCCTGCTCGTCGAAGGTCCCCGCGGAGGTGTAGGTGCCGCCGTCCTTGATGTTCTCGTACGGCTGGGGGTTGTAGTCGGTGACGGAGGACGCGACCTTGGCGGCGTTCTTGGCGTCCTGCCCGGGGGAGGCGCCGGTGGAGCCGCCGGAGGGGGACGAGGAGGAGCAGGCGGTGGCGGCGACCGAGACGGCCGCGGCGAGCGCGAGGGGCAGGGCGAGCTTCCGACGCATGGGGTGTCCTTGGTGGGATTCGGTGAGACGGGGAAGAGCGGGGGGCGGTGTCAGACCGCGTGGCAGGCGTAGCGGTGGTCGGAGCCGTCCGGGGCGCCGACGGTCGCCGGCCGTTCGGTGCGGCAGCGCGTGCGTACGGCCTCGTCGGCCTCCCGGTAGAGCGGGCAGCGGTCGACGAACACGCAGCCCTGCGGCAGCCGGGCGGCGCTGGGCTGCTCGCCCGCGAGGACGATGCGCTCGCGGTGGCGCTCGCGCTCCGGGTCGGGGACCGGGACGGCCGACAGCAGGGCCCGGGTGTACGGGTGCCGGGGCCGGGCGAAGATCTCCTCGGTGGCGCCGGATTCGACGACGTGTCCGAGGTACATCACCGCGACGCGGTCGGAGAAGTAGCGCACCACGGCCAGGTCGTGCGCCACCACGAGGTAGGCCAGGCCCAGTTCGCGCTTCAGTCGGGCGAGCAGGTTGATGATCTCGGCCTGCACGGAGACGTCCAGGGCGGACAGCGGCTCGTCCAGGACCAGCAGCCTCGGCTCGCGGGCCAGGGCGCGGGCGATGCCGACGCGCTGGCGCTGGCCGCCGGACAGGGCGGCGGGGAAGCGGTCGCCCATGGCGCGGTCCAGGCCCACCAGGTCCAGGAGTTCGGTGACCCGGGAGCGGACGGCGGTGCGGTCGGCGCCGGCGGCCTGGAGCGGTTCGGCCAGCAGGTCGAAGACGGTCAGCCGGGGGTCCAGGGCGTCCGTCGGGTCCTGGAGGACGATCTGCACGTGGCGCCGCAGCTCGCGCACCTCGGCGGCCGAGCGCAGCGTGGCGACGTCGGTGCCGGCCACCTCGATGCGGCCGCCCTCGGGGGCGCGCAGCCGCAGCACCTCGCGCAGCGTGGTGGTCTTGCCGCTGCCGGACTCCCCGACCAGGGCCAGGGTTTCGCCCGCGCGCAGTTCGAAGCCGACGCGGCTGACCGCGTGCAGGGTGCCCACCCGGCGCTTGAGCAGGGCGCCCTTGGTGACGGGGAACGTCTTGACCAGGTCCTCGACGCGCAGGACCACCTCGCCGGCGGTCCGCTCGGCGGGGCCGGCCGTCGGCACGGGCGGGGCCGCCCCGACCGGGTCGAGGCTGCCGTCGGCGATCTCCCGGGCGCGGTGGCAGGCGGCGCGGCCGGGCCGCCCGGCCGGCGCCGGTGCGCTCAGGTCCGCTGAGGTCAAGTCCGGTGCGGCCAGGCCTGGTTCGGTGGTCCGGCACACGTCCACGGCCACCGCGCAGCGGGGCGCGAAGGGGCAGCCGCCGGGCAGGGCCACCAGGGACGGCGGCTCCCCGCCGACCGGGACCAGGGGCCGCGGGACGCCGCTGTCCACGGTCGGGACGCTGGCCAGCAGGCGGGCGGTGTAGGGCATCGTGGGACGGCGGAAGAGCTCGTCGACGCCCGCGTGCTCGACGATCCGCCCGGCGTACATGACGGCGACGTCGTCGGCGTGGCCGGCCACCACGCCCAGGTCGTGGGTGATCAGGACGAGGCCGGCGCCGGTCTCGCGCTGGGCCAGGCGCAGCACGTCGAGGATCTGCGCCTGGACGGTGACGTCCAGCGCCGTGGTGGGCTCGTCGGCGACGAGCACCGAGGGCCTGTTGGCGATGGCCAGGGCGATGACGACGCGTTGGCGCATGCCGCCGGAGAACTCGTGAGGGAACGACTTGGCGCGTTCGCGCGGGTCGGGGATGCCGACCAGGTCGAGCAGTTCCACCGCCTGCTCCCAGGCGTCCTTCCGGGACAGCTCCCGGTGCACGCGCAGGGCCTCGGAGAGCAGCCGGCCGACGGTGAAGATGGGCGTGAGCGCGGACATCGGGTCCTGGAAGACCATGCCGATGTCCTTGCCGCGGACCCGGGAGAGCTCCTTGTCGTCCATCGCCGCCAGGTCGCGGCCGCCCAGCAGGATCCGGCCGCCGAGGCACGCGGTGGGCGGCAGCAGGCCCATGACGGCGAGGGCGGTGGCGGACTTGCCGGAGCCGGACTCGCCGACGATGCCCAGGGTGCGCCCGGGCAGCAGGTCGAAGTCGACGCCGCGCACGGCCTCCACCCGTCCGGCCTCGGAGGGGAAGGAGACGCTCAGGCCGCGTACGGACAGGACGGGTGCGGGCCCGGCGGGGCCGGCGGGGTCGGTGGACCCGGCGGGGTCGGTCGCGGGCCCGGTGCGGGGGGCGGGTGCGAGGGTCATCGTCGGGCTCCTGCCGCGCCGGTGGTGGACGTGGGGTCGAGGGCGTCGCGCAGGCCGTCGCCGACGAAGGTCATCGAGACGGTGAGCAGGACGGTCAGCCCGGCGGGGAAGGCGAAGAGCCAGGGGGCGCTGGTGATGGTGCCCGCGCCGTCGGCGAGCATCGTGCCCAGCGACACGTCGGGGGTCTGGACGCCGAAGCCGAGGAAGGACAGGGCGGTCTCGCTGAGCACGGTGGAGACCACGCCCAGGGTGAGGTTGACGATGAGCAGGGAGCCCAGGTTGGGGATGATGTGGCGCAGCACGATGCGCAGGGGGCGCACGCCCATGTACTCCGCGGCGCGCACGTAGTCGCGCTCGCGCAGGGACGTCGACACCGACCAGACCACGCGGGCGGTGGACATCCAGCCGAACACCGTCAGGACGAGGATGAGGACCCGCCAGTCGCCCGCCAGCCGGTGCGAGACCAGGGCGAGGACGAGGAAGGACGGCACGACCAGCAGGAAGTGGATGAGGGCGAGGGTCGCCTTCTCCACCCGGCCCCCGACGTAGGCGGCGCCCGCGCCCACGACCGCGGCGAGGGCGACGGTCAGCAGGGAGACGGTCACCGCGATCACCAGCGAGCGCTGGAGGCCGTGCACGGCGGCGGCGTAGACGTCGTTGCCGCCCTGGTTGGTGCCGAACCAGTGCTCGGCGCTCGGGGCCTGGGTGAGGGCGGAGAAGTCGGTGTCCGCGTAGCCGTACGGGGTGAACAGGCCGCCGAGCGCGCTGAACAGCACGAGCAGCAGGAAGATCACCACGCCGGCGACGGCGGTCCGGTTGCGCAGGAAGCGGCGCAGGTAGAGGCGGCGCCGGCCCAGGTAGCGGCCGTCGTGCTTGTCGTGCCCGTCGTGCTTGTCATGCTCGGCGGCCGCGTCGGGACCCACAGGGGTCACATCGGGACTCACGGGGGTCACAGGGGTACTCATCTCAGCTCACCCGCACCCTCGGGTCGAGGAGGACGGTGGCGATGTCCGCGAGGATCGCGCCGACCGCCGTCAGGGCGGCGGCGAACGCGGCGGTCGCCACGGTGCCGTGCACGTCGTTCTTGCTGATGGTCTGGATGAAGTACTGGCCCATGCCGTTCCAACCGAAGATCGTCTCCGTGAGCACCGCACCGGTGAACACCGCCGGGATGCCGAAGGCCACGGACTGGGCGGTGGGGATCAGCGCGGTGCGCAGGGCGTGCCGGCGGATCGCCTGGGCGCGGGTCAGCCCGGTGGCCCGGGCGGTGCGCACGAAATCGGAGCCGATGACGTCCAGCAGCAGCGAGCGCTGGGTGAGGTGGTAGCCCACGTACCCCGTCAGGGTCAGGGTGAGCGTCGGCAGCACCAGGTGCAGCAGCCGGTCGCCGACCGTCGCCCAGAACCCCTCCACGCCGGGCGAGTTCTCGCCCGCGACGTACAGGAAGTGCCAACCCGCCTGCTCGTTCAGCCGGATGGCCAGCAGCACCAGCGCGAGGGCGGCGATCGACACCGGGACGTTGAACAGCGCCATGGACAGGGCCTGGGCGGCCCGGTCCCGCCAGCCGTACTGGCGCGAGGCGGTGTGCACCGCGAGCGCCACACCGACGACGACGGACAGGACCGTCGCACCGGTCACCAGCTCGGCGCTGACCAGGGAGCGGTAGCCGATCTCCCCGTTCACCCGCACCCCGACCGGGGAACGGCCCCAGTCGAAGCGCAGGACCACCCCGGTCAGCCAGTCCCACCAGCGGTGCAGCAGCGGCTCGTGCGGGTCCAGGTTGTAGGGGGCCAGGGCCCGGGAGATCTGCTCCTCGGTGCGGACCGGGCGCAGCTCCTTGAAGTTCGAACGCGGGTCGAGGAACCAACTGGCCAGGAAGTAGGTGGCGTTGGTGGCCACCGCGATCACCAGGAACCAGCCCGCCGCCCTGCGGGTCACGTACCGGAGCACGGACGCCACCTCCCCACCGGATGCGACGGGTACGGCCGGGGAGCGCCGGGTCTGGGGGAGTTGGGCATGCGGGTGGAACTTCCTCGATCCAAGGGGTGGTTGCACGACCGTGCAGAGGCCAGTCTGTGTGCGAGCGACACCCGGCACCAGGGACCAGGGCAAGTGGACACGAACACGAAACGCGCCCGCAGCACATGGACGCGTTCGCGTCACAATTCGCCGAATCCGCAGGTCGCAGGGGCCGTGGCGGCCACCGGTCCGCGCCGACGCCGAGCGTCGGCGGGCGCGCCGCCGGCGGCGGACCACCCGCCGCCGGGAAACAATCACGCCATGGACAAGGACATCACCCGCACGGTGGACGCCCTGTGCGAGGCCGACGACGCGGACGTCTCCGTGCTGCGCGCCGAGGTCGAATCGCGGGTCGCCACCGGCGAGTTCGACTGGGCCGGCGGCCTCGCGGCGGAACTCGCCGCCCGCACCGCCGTCGGCCGGGACCGCCAGGGGCACTGTGCCGCGGCCCTGTACTGGACACTGAACGCCCTGGCCGCCCGCCCGGGGCCGCAGAGCCTGCGCGCCCTGGTGCGCGTGCTGGACTCGCCGCACCCCGGCGTCTCCCCGCGCTACCTGGCCGCGGTCGTCGCCCACGGGCACCGCATCGAGGACATCGCCGACGAGGTCTTCGACCGGGCACCCGAGACCGCGGACGCGCGCGAGTTCGCGGCCTGCCTGCTCCACGAGACGGTGCTCGTCTCGGACGCGGTCAACGGCCACCCCGCGCTGCGCGCCTTCGCCGACACCCTCCTGGCCGAGGGCCACCCGCTCGCCGTACTGCCGCTGGCCCTGCTGCCCGAGGAGCACGGGCTGCGGCGCCCCGCGGAGGCCGCCGACGACTGGACCTGGACGGTCCCGGCCGTGTGGCCGGAGCCGGGCGACGCGCTGGAGACCACGCCGGCGACGCGGCAGCGGGCGGCCGCGGCCGAACCGACCGAGACCAGCCTGCCCGCCACGACGGAGGCCATGGGCGCGGCCGTCGCCCACTGGCTCGCCCAGTCCAACGGCAAGCTCGCCGCCCAGGAGTTCTGGCTACCCGACCCGGTCACCCCCGAAGACCTCCCGGCACTCCTCGCGCTCCTGCCGCTCACCCCCTGGCCGCCCGGCCAGACCCCGGCCCGGCTCCACCCCTCCGACCCCGACCTCGCCCTGCGGACCCTGCTCACCGCCGCCCTGCGCGCACCGGCCTACGGCCACGGCAACTACGGCGCCTACGGCAGACTCGCCGCCTGGCGCTCCCTGGCCGCCCTGACCGGCACCCCCGCCGACGCGCCGATCACCCGGACCGCCGACCGCGTGCGGCAGACGACCTGGCTCCGCCTCGGCACCGCGTCCGCCCCCTGGTTCCACAACGTCGCCTGGGACCTCGCCCTCGCCGCCCTACACCCCGACGGCCGACACCTCGCAGTCCTGGCCGCCACCGACACCGACTGACCACACGCCACCCCGGCCGCCAGCCCCGCGACCGCAACCCGGCCTCCCCCCGGCCGAGTTCGGGGATTCACCGGACGAACGCCGGCGCCGGCAGCGGCGGCACCGCCCTCGACCAGGCCCTGCGACCCGACGTCCACCGGCGTGCCGCCGGCTGACGTTATGCTGTTCGACGCTCTGCGGAGCGTGTCGAACAACATGGGGGGAATATGGGCAGCGACGGCGCGGTGGCCGCCGCGATCACCGTCGACCGGCTCGGCACGCTGCCACGGGCCCTGGCCTTCCTCGGCGAGACCGTCCGCGCCGGCGGCACCCGCTTCGCGGCCGCCCTGCCCGAACCGCTGCCCGGACCGGCCGCCGCCGCGGCCCGCGGCTGGCTGGAAGCAGCCGCCATGGTCACCCGCCGGGTCGACGCCGTCCTGGCGCTGCGTGTCACCCACCGGGAAGCGACCCCGTGAAGCGCAGGTGGCGCCTCGTCCTGCTGGTGGTCGTCGCGGCGCTGGCCGTCCCGGCCACCATGCGCGCGGTGACCGTCCACCGGAAGACCACCGGCAGACTCGATCACGGCACCGTATTCACCCAGACCTCGGGACAGATCACCGTCAAGCCCGGCGAGCTGTTCTCCGTGGAGGTGCCCGCCTACCGGTTGGCAGGCGACGTCTGGAGCATGGCCGCTCCAGCCCCCGACCCGGCCGTCGCGAAGGCCGCCGGTGACGAGTACGTCCACAACTTCGACGTCAGGGACCTGTTCGACTTCGGCGACATCGGAAACACCGGCTCGGGCGGCCGCTACTACTTCACCTTCCGTGCCCAGAACCCCGGCCGTACCACCATGACCGTGCACATCGCCTACCGCGACGAGCTCGGTGGGGACTGGCTCGGAGGGCCGGACCAGATCAAGCGCCAGTTCACCGTCGACGTCAGCTCCGACGCCCCCCGCTGAACCCCCGTTCCGAGGAGGCCGGTGACCCGGGCCTCGGCCTGGTCGGCGGCGGTGGGGTCGACCAGCAGGTAGACGGTGACGCGCTGGTCCGGCAGGCCCTCGATGCCGGTGTACTGCCGCAGGGCCTCGGAGGTGGCCGGGGCGGTGGCCCGCTTGATCAGGGCGATGTCCCGGTCGGCGGAGCGGCATCGGAGCGCTTCGCGGTCTCGGGCACCGACGGTCACTCAGCCTTCGGCCGCCTCAGGTCCATCGACCACCGCGACAACTGCTCGACCGCACTCCAGGTCAGGCCCACGCACGGATCGGTGTCGACCAGCAAGGTCGCGGCCGCGCGGCCGTCGGCCCAGGCCCGCGCCTGCGGCGTCAGCGCATCGTCCACCCAGGCCGCTGCCCGTTCTCCGACGAAGGCCGCCACCGCCGGCACCTTCTCACACGGTTCGAACGGCTTGGGCGGGAAGAAGACGACCGGCAACCGTTCCAGCCCCAGGAACGGCGCGAGGAACTCGTTCGCCTCCTCTTCCCAACCCGTCGCCCAAACGATCTCGAAGTGCTCGGCAAGTCCGTTCAGCCATCGCCCGTGGACCCGGTTCAGACGCACCGGCTCCTCACCGGGGAAGAACCCGTACTCCTGGTAATCCGCCGGGCACACCGCCGCGGCGAACGGGTTCAGCACCCCGTCGACGTCCAGAAGCAACAACGGCAGGTCGGCAGTCACGACGACTCATCCTGCCGCCGTAGGACCCCCGCCACAACGGGAAGCGACCGCCGCGAACGCGGGAAACGATCCACCACCTGTGCATGTGCGGGGTGGTGCGGCCTTGTCCACCCGACCTGGAGGAGCGGCGTCTGCCTCGGACACCACGCAGACGACAAGCTCCGGCTTCATGCCCGAATCCCGCGGCAGGCGTGCGGAGCCGCTACGGTCCGGGCTCCACGTGCCCCGGTTCCCGCCTCCGCCCCGCCTCCTCCGCGGCCTCCGCGTCGGCGATGCGGCCGCGCACCATCGCGTCCATGACCGCCATGTACCGCTGCGTGCGGGGGCCGCCGAGGAGGAAGGGGTTCGCGGCGCCGGGCGGTTGGTGCCGCAGCTGTTCGGCTCGTTCGAGGCCGTGGTCGTTCGGGTGGTTGGAGAGCTCGACCTCCACGTTCGTCCGGCGCATGACGGCCCGGAAGGAGTGGACGGAGGCGAGGAGGGTGCGCAGTTCCGCCACCGTCGAGGGCGGGTTGAGGCCGCCCCACAGCATCGCGCTGTGGTACCGGCCGCCCGCCCGGACCGGGATGACCGGGGACACGGTGCCGGGGGTGTGGCCCGGGGCGTGGTGCAGCTCGATCGTCGTGCCGCCCAGGGTGAGCTGCGCGCCGTCCGCGATGTCGAGGTCGCGGACGGGGGCGTCGGCGGGACGGGTGCGGGCGAGGAGGTCCCAGTCGGCCGGGGACATGTGCACGCGGGCGCCGTAGCGGTCGGCGAGGGTCTGGGCGCCGCCGAAGTGGTCCGCGTGGCCGTGGGTCACGACGACGTGCCGGATCGCCGCCGGGTCGGCGCCGACCGCCCGCAGCCCGGGGACGACGACGCCCTCGGCATCGGCGGGTGAGGTGAGCGCGTCGATCAGCACGATGCCGTCGTCCGTCAGCACCGCCATCGCCGAGACCCAGCCCGCGCTCAGCAGCACCAGGTTGTCGAACAGCTTGACGGGCGCGGGCGCGGGCAGCGGGGGAAGGACGGAGCCGGGCGTCAGCGCCGTCACCAGGGCCCGCAGCACGGGGTCGTCGGCGGCGAGGCGGCGGGCGCGGTCGTAGTGCGGACGGCCGGCGGGCGGTGCCGTCGCCGAGGAGGGGACGGCGGCCGAGGCCGTGCCCGGAAGGGCGGTCGGCGAGGCCCCGGCGGCGAGGCCGAGGACGGCGAGCTGGGCGAGACGGCGCCGGGTGAAGTCGGCGTCCGTGTCGGCCCGGCGGGTGGGTCGGATCATCGCGGTCGGGGCTCCTGGTCGGTCGGGAAGGGGCGCTCCTTCGGGAGGGGATGCTCCTTCGGGACGGATGCGGATACGGACGTCAGCCGAGGGCGCTGACGACCGTCTTCGTCGCCTGGGCGATCAGGGCGTCGTCGGAGGTGGCGTCGGCCTTGCCGCGGTCGGTCAGGACGACGATCACGATCGGGGCGCGCCCGCCCGACGGCCACGCCACGGCGACGTCGTTGCGGGTGCCGTAGCCCGCGTTGCCGGTCTTGTCGCCGATCCGCCAGTCGGCGGGCACCCCCGCGCGGATGTACGGGCCGCCGGTCGTGTTGCCGACCAGCCAGTCCGTCAGCAGCCCGCGCCGGCCTTCCGGGAGGACGTCGCCGAGCACGTAGCGGTGCAGGTCGGCGGCGAGGACGCGCGGCGTGCTGGTGTCGCGGGTGTCGCCCGGGGTCGCCTCGTTGAGGGTGGGTTCGGTGCGGTCGACGCTGGTGGTCGAGTCGCCCAGGTCGCGCAGGGACTGCTGGACGGCCGCCGGGCCGCCGAGTTCGGCGAAGACGAGGTTGGCCGCGGTGTTGTCGCTGTACTGGATGGCGGCGGCGGCCAGGTCGCGCAGCTTCATGCCGGTCGCCACGTGCTGCGAGGTGATCGGTGCCCACGCCAGCACGTCCTCCTGGCGGTAGGGGACGACCTTGTCCAGGTCCGCGTCGGAGGCCTTGCGCAGCAGGGCCCCGGCGGCGAGCGACTTGATCGTGGACGCGAACGCGAACCGCTCGTCGGTCCGGTGGACGACCTCCCGGCCGCTGCCGGTGTCCACCGCGTACACGCCGAGCCGGGCGCCGAACCGCTGCTCGAGTTCCGCGAAGGCCGCGTCCGCCGCGGCGGCGGAGGCCGCCCCCGCCGCCGTCGTCGTTGTAGTGGCGCCGGTGGCCGCCGCCGTCGAGGCGCCGTCCGCCCGGCCGCACCCGCCGACCAGCGCGGCCACGAGCAGGGCCACCGCGGGCAGCGCGATGCGGGTACGGGTACGGGTGCCGGTACGGCGGAGGTCGGGCGTCATCAGTGGTCTCCCCAGGTGGTTCGTGTCATCACGGTCGCGCCCCGCGGCGGTGGTCCACACCGCCGCGATCCGCGCGATCACGCTCAGCTAAACAGGCCGCGGACCTCCCAGTCCAAGACCGCAATCGTGAAGTGAGCGATAAGAAAACACCTATGATTGCTGGCCATGGACCTGCTGGGGCACCTCCGCCACTTCCGCGCCGTCGCCGAGGAACGGCACTTCGGCCGCGCCGCCGAGCGCCTGCGGATCGCCCAGCCCTCGCTCTCCCAGCGGATCCAGCGCCTCGAACGCGAACTCGGCGTGACCCTGTTCGACCGCGGCCCGCGCGGCGTCGACCTCACCCCGGCGGGCCGGCTGCTGCTCGCCGAGGCCGAGGAGACCCTGGACAGCGCCGCCCGCCTCCTCGCCACCGCCGCCGACCTGCGCAGCGGACGGGCCGGCACCCTGCGCGCGGCCGTCCCGCCCGAACTCGGGCCGGCCACCCTCGCCGCGCTGCTCACCGGCTTCGAGACCGCCTCCCCGGGCACCCGGCTCGAACTGCGGGAACTGCCCGTCGCGGCCGTGGTGCGCGAACTCGCCCAGCACACCGTCGACGTCGCCGTCGTCCGCCACCCCTGCCCGGCCGACGGACTGGCCTTCGGCCCCGTCCTGCACCAGCCGCTCGGCGCCCTGCTCGCCGCCGGCGGCCCGCACGCCGACCGCCCGGAACTCGCGGTGGCCGACCTGACCGGCCTGCGCCTGGTCCTCTTCCCGCGCGCCACCGCCCCGGCCCTGTACGACGAGGTCCTCACCACGCTGACCAGGCACGGCTGCACCCCCGAGGCCGTCGTCGACCCGCCGGGACCGGACGTCGCGGGCGCGCTCGTGCTCACCGGCAGCGCCGTCGCCCTGGTGCCGCGCACCACACCCCCACCGGGTACAGTCTGGCGTCCGCTCACCGGCACCCCGCTGGCCTGGCGGACCTCCACGGCCTGGCCGACCGGGCGGGGCGGGCCCGCCGTCCAGCTGTTCGCCCAGGCCGCCCATGAGGCGCTGACCGGCCCCGGCGGCCTGCTGCCCCAGCCGCCCCACCGCCCCCCGCTCTACCCCCGGCCCGCAATGGAGTTCCCGCTGTGACCAGCGACCGCACCACAGCCGACCGCCCGGCCGCCGAGCACCCGCACGCCGACCGCCCGGCCACCGACCGGACCCCGCACGGCCGCGCCGCACGCACCCGCATCGCCGCGGCCTTCGCCGACGCCGGCGTCACCGGCCGACTCCACGCGCGCGACCTCGACACCGGCGCCGAGATCGGCCTCGGCGCCGACACCGCCGTCTCCACCGCCAGCGTCCACAAGCTCTGCCTGCTCGTGACGCTCTACCGCGAGGCCGCCGCCGGACGGATCGACCTCACCCGGCAGGTCGACGTCCCCGCCGCCGGCCGCACCCCCGGGTCCACCGGCCTCGGCGCCATGCTCGACGACGCCCGCCTCTCCCTGCGCGACCTCGCCTACCTCACCGCCGCCGTCAGCGACAACACCGCCGCCGACACCCTGTGGGACCGGATCGGCCTCGACACCGTCAACCGCACCATGGCCGACCTCGGCCTCACCCGCACCGTCGCCGTCCACAAACTCCGCGACCTCATCGCCGCCCTCGCCGAGGACACCGGCCCCGACTCCCCGGTCGACCCCGCCGTCGTCGCCCGCCTCAGAGTCCTCGACCCCGCCTTCACCAACCACAGCACCCCCCGCGACATGACCACCCTGCTCGCCGCCCTCTGGCACGGCGACGCCTGCCCCGGCGACCACGGCACCGCCCTGCGACGCCTCCTCGGCCTCCAGGTCTGGCCCCACCGCCTGGCCTCCGGCTTCCCCTACGACGACGTCCGCGTCCACGGCAAGACCGGCACCCTCCCCACGCTGCGCCACGAGGTCGGCGTCGTCGAATACCCCGACGGCGGCCGCTACGCCCTCGCCGTCTTCACCCGCGCCGCCGCCACCACCATCACCCTGCCCGCCGCCGACGCCGCCATCGGCACCGCCGCCCGCCTCGCCGTCGACGCCCTCCGGGCCCAGGCGGCAGCCGGCCGGGCGCACTGACCGGGCCCACCGCGTCCCGGCCTCCGCCATCGCGCACTCGTCGGCGGTCGCCTGACGGCCCGTACGCCGAAGGGCGTCCCGACCCGGGCCCGAGGGCCGCGCCGCCAACGGCACGACGGGCAGGACGAAGGCGACGGCCCACAGCCACGGGTGCCGCCACCGCGTGCGCCTGGTGCCGGTCACCGTCCCCCCGGGGGGACTCGTGACCACCAGGGTCGGGAACCACGCCGCCACGAAACCGCGGCCCACGGGGATCGCGTGACCGCCGACCGCCGACAGCCGACAGCCGTCAATCCGGTCGACCCCCTCCTCACGCGTACCGGGGAAAATCCGCCCCTTCACCGGCCACGCACCGCGCCGGAGCGCTACGTTGACGGCCGCCGACCATGGGGAGAACCGCTGACATGACCATCGACAGGGCCGCCCTCGACAGCGCGATGAAGGCGGTCGTCGCCGCCGCGCACGCCGACGACCCGGCCGCGCTGTACCAGGCCGTGATGCCGCCGGCGGGCACGGACACGCCCCCGGCCGAGGTCACCGCCTGGTTCGGGACGCTCCTCATCCATCTGGCGCTCTCCGCCGCGACCACCTCGAAGCTGGAGCGCGGCTGCCCCCGGGAGGCCGTCTCGGGGTGGATCGGGGAGACGCTGGGCCCGCCGCCCACCCCGGCGCTGCTGCGGGCCGCGGATCCCGGCCGCATCGACCATGCCGAAGCGGTGAGCGCCGCCGCGGACTACTCCCGGTGCCACGAGTACACCGTCGACCTGATCCGGCTGGGCCTGGCCGAGCCGAACGAGGCACCGGACGAGCGGGGCGTCGACGCCCACTGCGCGGCGACGAACGACAGCAGGACGCGGATCACCGTGATCGCGATGCTCGGCCGCCTCGCCCCCGTCCCCGGCGGGCGGGCCTGACGCCGCCGCTCCGGCAGCGCCGGGCCGCCGGGCCGGTCGAGTCCGCCGCGCCCGGGCGCCCGCCGGTGCCGGGGGAGGGCCGGAGCAGGACGACGAGGGGTCAGGAAGCGCGCTGATGCCCTGCCCCCGGCGGCGCGGCCACACGTTCGTATGCTTGTGTACGGGCGGTGGCGGCAGCCCCGAACCCCGGACGGCGCCGCGCGCCGCGGACAGCGGAAAGGGGCGTGGGCATGCGGAAGCGGACGAGGCGTACGGCCTGGTCGCTCACCTACTTCCTGCTGGGCGGCGCGTGCCTGCTGATCGCCGTGGTGATGGCGACGGGCCTGGTGACGACGGGGGCCGCGCGCGGGCTGGGACCCCTGATCCCGGTCCTGATCCTCGGTGTCCCGGGTGCGGTGCTGACGTTCCGCGCGCCGGTGTTCGGCGTCTCCTACGGGCCGGCCGGGGTGAAGTACTCCGGGCTGCTCGGAGCGCGCTCCTACGCGTGGGCGGACATCCGGGAGGTACGGGTGGCCGTCCTGGAGGGCAGGGTCTACTCGTCCGACGTCCCGGAGCTGGTGCTGGCCTCCGGCGGGACGGACCCGCTGTACATGCTGGCGGGCCACAGCTCGGGCCGGACCAACAAGCGGGTCAAACGGCTGGTGGCCGAACTCGAGGCGGCGCGCGCGGCCGCGTCCTGACGCCGGTCGCCTCCACCGGCGGCACACGGCACCGACATCTCCCGGCAAGGCCTCCCGACAGGTCCCGACGCCGGTCACGGCCGCGCGGGGTCGGTGGTGCCGTCGCCGCCCGGGCCGGCTGCCGGGACCGGGGCCGGGCGGCGAGCGGCGTGCTCGTGCCCCGGAGACGGCGGTGTCGGCGGGGTGAAGCCGAGGGAGGTCAGCAGGCCGACCGCCGCGTCGCGGTAGTGGGCGGGCAGCTCGCGGTAGATGGCGAGGGCCTCCTCCCAGGAGCGCAGGGCGTCGGCGCCGCGGCCGAGCGCCTGCTGGGCGGCGGCCAGGGCGGTCAGGGAGTTGGCGCGCTGGTCGACGTATCCGGTGATGGTCCGGCCGACGGCCAGCGAGCGCTCCAGGTGGACCAGCGCCTCCTCGGGGCGGCCGGCGGCATAGCGGGCCATGCCGACGACGTTCAGGAGGCTGCACTCCGGGACGCCGCCCAGCAGGCGGATCTCCGGTGCGAGCAGCCGCTCGGCCAGGGCCTGCGCCTCCTCGGCCCGGCCGAGCATCAGGAGGCTGCTGGCGAGGTTGGTCTCGCACAGCAGGACCGTCCACCGGGCGGCGCCCGGACCGTCCGCAGCCAGCAGGCGCAGGGCGCGTTCGAAGTGGTCGGCCGCCCCGGCGTAGTCCGCGCAGTTGAAGTGCGAGACCCCCAGGCTGGTCAGCACCAGTGCCTCGACGGCCCGGTCGCCGGCCGCGCGGACGAGCTCCAGGGCCTGCTCGTAGTGCCGGCGGGCCTGCGGCAGGTCGCCCGCGGAGCCCCAGGCGTGCCCCTGGTCGTTCAGGCTGAGGCCCAGGGCGAGCGGATCGTCGAGCCGGCGGGCGGCGGCCACCGCGGTCCGGCTCACGGCCAGGCGTTCCGCGTGCGGCCCGGTCCGGTGCAGGTAGGGCCACAGCAGTGAGGGGAGCTTCCAGGCGACGTCGTCGTCCTCGTGCTCGAAGGCGTGGGCGGCGGTGGCCAGGAGGTTGGCCCGCTGCTCGTCGCACCACCGCAGCGCCTGGGCGGGGTCGGCGAAGGTGACGGTGCCCAGGTCCCGGGGCGGCGGTGGCAGCGCCACGTGGGGCCGCCCCGGCACCAGCGTCCGGGTGGCGGCGCAGGCGTGGTGGAGGCACCAGGCGTACCAGCGCTCCAGGCAGAGGCGGCGGGAGCGTCGGCTTTCCTGCCGCACGCCCTGCTCGGCGGCGAACAGGCGCAGCAGGTCGTGGAAGCGGTAGCTGTCGGCGCGGTGCTCGGTGAGGAGGTGGACGTCGGCCAGCCGGCGCAGGATCCGCGCGCCGCTCCCGCGCTCCAGGCCGCCGAGCACCTCGGCGACCGGCGCCGACAGGTCGACGGCGGGGCTCGTCGCGAGCAGCCCCAGCAGGCGCCGGGCGGGCCCGTCGAGCGCGCGGTAGGAGAAGGAGAAGGCCGTGCGCAGGCAGGCGGACCGGTCGTCGCCGTCCGCGCTGAGGACGTCGAGCCGGTTGCCGGCGAGTTCGGCGGCGAAGTCCGTGAGGTCGTGGTGCGGGCGGTCGCGCAGCCGGGCGGCGGCGAGCGCGACGGCCAGCGGGAGGTGGCCGCAGGCGTCGAGCAGCCGGGCGACGGCCTGCTCCCGGGTCTCGACGCGTTCGGCCCCGAGCACCCGGCGCACCAGGGCGCGGCCCTCGTCCGGGCTGAACTCCGCCAGCTCGATCCGCTGGGCGCCCTCCCGTACGACGAGGCCGGTGAGCCGCTCACGGCTGGTCACGAGGACCGCGCAGCCCCCGGCACCGGGCAGCAGCGGACGGACCTGCGCGGCGTCCAGGGCGTTGTCCAGGACGATCAGGACCCGCCGGCCGGCCAGCGTGGACCGGTAGAGCGCCGCCGTCTCGTCGAGCCGGGCGGGGACGTCCTCGGCCGGCACGCCCAGGGCGCGCAGGAAGGAGCCCAGGACGGCGTGGGGGTGCTGCGGGCCGGTGGACGACCAGCCGTGCAGGTCGGTGAAGAGCTGGCCGTCGGGGAAGCGGTCCCGGGTGCGGTGGGCCCAGCGCAGCGCCAGGGCCGACTTGCCGGCCCCGGGGGCACCGGTGACGAGTGCGATGGCCCCGGGGGCCGGGGCACGGCCGCCCGGTCCCCCGGGGCCGACCAGGTGGCGTCCGATGGTGCGAAGCTGCGCCTCGCGGCCGACGAAGGCGGGTGACTCCCAGGGGAGTTGGGCGGGACGCGGCAGGGGCCGCTGTACCGAGGCGGCCGGCCGCCTCGATGCGGCGGGCTCGCGGGGCGGGGCCGGGTTCGGTGCGCCGGAGCCCAGCAACTCCTGCTGGAGGCAGCGGAGTTCGGGCGACGGGTCGAGGCCCAGCTCCCGCGCGAGGTCGGCCGCGTACCGCCGGTACGCGGCCAGGCCCTCCGCCCGGCGCCCGCTGCGGAGCAGGGCCGTCAGCAGGTGCCGCACCAGGCCGTCGCGCAGGGGAGTGGCCCCGACCAGGCCGATGAGCTCCGGGACGATCCGCTCGTGCCGGCCGGCCGCCAGTTCCAGCTCGAAGAGCCGCTCCAGGGCGGCCATCCGCTGCTCCTCCAGGCCCGCGGCGATGGTGGCGAGGGCGCGGCCCGGCAGGCCGTCCAGGGCGGGGCCGCGCCACAGGTCCAGGGCCTCGCGCAGCAGGGGCGCGCCGTCGGCGCCCGCACGGGCGGCGGCGTCGACCCGGGCGGTGAACTCCCGCGCGTCGACGCGGACCCCGTCCGCGGCGAGGAGGTAGCCCGGCCCGTCGGTACGGATCGGTGAAGGGCGCCGCGGGCCGGGCGAGAGCGCGCGGCGCAGCAGCCCGACCATGTTCCGGACCTGGCGGTCGGCGGTGGCGGGCGGGCACTCGTCCCACACCGCGTCGACGATCCGGGGCACGGACACCGTCCGGCCGACGTGGGCCACCAGCACGGCCAGGAGCGCCTGTTGGAGCCGGCCGCCGACGGCGAGCGGGCCGCAGTCCCGGGCCCGCACCTCCAGTGCTCCCAGGATCCTGAACTCCACCCCATGGCCTCCGGCGATCGAACGGTGCCGTGCGTCGTCCTGCGCCCCGAGCCCCCGTGGCGGGTGCGGCAGGGCCATCCTCGCCCGGGCGCGGCGGCGTGTCCATGGCGCCCTGGACGCGGCGCCGCGCTCCGGGGCGCCCTCCCGCGGCGTGATGGGGTCGTGAGGAATTCATGACGGCCTTGCGCAGGATCGTCACCGGGCCGGACGGCATCCCCCACGACGGACCGCCCCACCACCCGCACCCGCACCAGCACTGGCACCCGCACCGGCACGGTTCCGGCCGCAGGGGTGCGGCCCATCCACCAGAGCACGGAGGAGAACAGATGACCCTCGTCCACCGGCCCCGCCGACGGACGGCGACGGCCGCGGCCGCCGCCACGATCATCATGACCCTGCTGGAGATCGGGGGCATCGGGGCCGGCACCGCCCACGCCGGCACCCGCCCGCCGACGACGAACTGCAACCCCGCCGTGGACCAGACCTGGCTGGACGTGACGTCCCTCCAGGTCGACCCCGTCGTCACCGACTTCCTCGCCGTCTACGTCGCCCCGGGAACCACCGGCCAGCGCACCGAGACCCTGAGCCGGGTGGACTCCGTCACCACCGTCGTCAACCGCAGCACCGAGATCAGCGCCTCGGCGAGCGTGCTCTTCGTCAAGATCGAGGCCAAGGTCGGCTTCTCCGTCCAGAAGACCACCTCGACCACCACCAGCACCACCGTCTCGACCACCTGGAACCTCAACCAGCCCGGCTACTACGGCCTCTACCGCGGCACCCGCCGGGTCCAGGGCGAGTACGCCAAGTTCGTCTGCGCCCAGACCGGCCCGACCACCGGCGTGTGGATCAACGCCTTCCCGGACGGCGGCGGAGGGAGCTTCACCACCTACGAGCTGCCGGAGATCGGCAGCGTCAACTGCGCCCAGACCGAACCGGCCGGCACCCTGCGCCGCACCGCCCAGATCCGGCTCTCCTGCTGACCCACCCACCCCACACCACGACGGAGGAACCCATGACGAACCCGCTGCGGCGCCGGACCGCGGGCGCCCTGCGCACGCTCGGCGCCGGCATCCTGGCCGCGCTGGCCGGCGGCACGCTGCTCGCCGCTCCCGCGTCCGCCGACACCCCGCCGAAGTTCGGCTGGTCCGACTGGAACGGCTGGAGCTGCTCGGGGTACTACCGGATCAACACCCCGGCCGGGCAGGTCCTCGACATGAGCCAGGGCGGCACCTTCTTCGACGGAGCGCTCATCCAGTACCCCTGGAACGGCCAGCGCAACCAGCAGTGGGGCCTGTGCCGGTGGCCGGGCGCCCCCGAGGACACCAGCAGCTACGTGCTGCGCAACCGGCAGAACGGCGACTGCATCGGCAGCTACAACAGCGGGAGCGTGGACGCCTCCTGGATCAGCGTGTTCGACTGCTCGGGCGACATCGGCCCCAACCAGAAGTTCTGGAAGACCGTGGACCCGGCCTCCGGCGCCTTCGTCCTCAAGCTGCAGCACTCCGGCAACTGGCTCGCGGTCGCGGAGGCCGCCAACGCCAACTCCATCGTGGCCCAGTACTCCTACCGGGCGACGGCCTTCACCCTGCAGCAGCTGAACCCGTGACCCCCCGCCCGCCGGCCCGGCCACCGGCCGGCGGGCGGCCGCGGGGGAGTCAGGGGACGTAGAGGCTCCGGGCGCCGGTGGCGCTCTCGTCGTCACCGGCGCTGATGCGGCCGAGCTCCTCTCCGTCGCAGTCCGGCCCCGAGTAGAGGGTCACGGCCGTGTCGGTGTTGTTGTCGACGATGCTGGAGTCCTCCAGGGGGTAGCAGCCGGAGGGGTCCGTGTAGACCTCCGCGTTGTTGAGGTAGAGGTTTCCGGTGGCCGCGGCGGCCGGGCCGACGGGCAGGACCAGGGCGGCAGCGGCCATCAACGGGACGCCGAGGGCGGCGCGGCAGGTGATTCTCATACCCTGCGCATATCCATTTCGAGCCGGTGCCGTGGCCGGGACGGGCAGGCGTCGCCCCTGGAGGGCGGGCCCGCTGGGCCGAATGCCGGACGAGTGCCGCCGGTACGGGCGAAGCGCCTACAGTCGGCCCGGACGTCATTCCGGACGAGCCGTCCGTTTCGGGGAAGGCACCGGAACGACCTCGACAGCCGGACGTCCACGGCGGTCACGGCGCGGCGCGCAACCCGACCCGTAGGGGTGGCTCCGGCATGATCGGGGCCCGGAGCGGGTGCCGGGGCGGGAGACTGCCGACCATGGGGTTCCTTGCACGGCCGCGGTTCCACATGCCGTTCCGGTCCCGGCTCAACCCGCACGTCGATCAGGCCCGCGCACACGCCAGGGAGTGGGCCGGGCGGATGGGCATGTTCGACGAGGAGTACCTGGAGTGGCCGGAGCGATGGAGCGAGGACGCGTTCGGCCGGGCGGACTTCCCGCTGTTCGTCGCCCTGACCCACCCGGACGCCGGCGCCCACGAGTTGGAGCTCGTCACGGACTGGCACGTCGCCTTGTGGTTCGTCGACGATCTGTTCCTGCCGCTCGTCCGGCGCGACCACGACCGGGCGTCGGCCGAGGCCCGGGTGGAACGGCTGATGCGGTTCCTGCCGCTGGACGGCCTCCCACGGCCGCTCGTCCCGGACAATCCGGTGGAGCGGGCCTTCGCCGACCTGTGGTCCGGCACGGCCGCGACCATGACCCTGCCCTGGCGCGACCGGTTCGTCGGCAGCGTGCGGCGCTTCCTGGACGGAGTGCTGTGGGAACTCGACCACGTCGACCACGCCGTGACCGACCTGATCGAGTACCTCGGGGCCCGCCGCGACTTCGGCGGCCTGCAGTTCACCGCCGTGCTGATGGAACACGCGGTCGGCGAGCTCCCGCGGCACGTCCACGGCCGCCGCGAGTTCCGCACCGCCCTGGACGCGTTCGTGGACGGCGTCAGCCTGCACAACGACATCGTGTCCTACGACCGGGAGGCCGCCGAGGGCACGGTCGGCAACAACGGTGTGGAGGTGACCCGCAAGGTCCTCGGAACCGACCGGCGTGGCGCCGAAGACATCGTCAACGCCCTGCTGACCGCCAGGGTGCACACCCTCGCCGGGGCCCCCGGGACCGTACCCCCCGACGCGGTGGAATTCGTCGGAGCCCTGCAGGAGGCACTGGCCGGTTCCTACCGGTGGCACGAGCTGACCGGCCGCTTCGGCCGAACGGCCTTCGGAGCCCTCGCGAAGCCCCGCGGGCTGGGCACCTCGGCGGCCTACGCCTTCCGGCCCGCGTCCTCGGCCGGGCCCGGGTCGACGTCGCCGTCGTCGCCGGCCGCGATCCCGTAGTCCTCGCCTACCGGTGGTCCTGCTGTCCCGCCGGCACCGTCGCCGTCTTGCCGGGCGCCCGCGGGCCCAGGAGCTCGCGAGCGCCCGGCAAGAGGGCGGGAAGACCACACGACCCTTCGGACGCGCGTCGGGTCGAGGCCGTGACCCGTGATCGACAAGGTCGTTGGTGATCCTCAGGGCAGGACGGGGGCCACATCCGTGAAGGCCGTCGCAAAGGCGTGCCCCCTTCGCCGGCTGTCCGGTCGAACGCGCACCGGACCACTTCCAGGGAGGTACAAGCATGTTTCCACCACGCGCTGCCACCGGCCCGGTTCGGACCCCTGTGGGGCTGCGAGGCCGAGGCCGCCGTCCTGGCCCTCTGCGACGACCTCGCCGCGGCCCTGACCGGCCCGGTCGCTCCCGCCGCGGCCGCGCGTATCGGCGCCCTGTGCGACCAGGTCGGCCTCCGGGCGGCCGAACCGCAGTCCCACTCCGTCCCCTCCCCGCTCGACGCGCCCACCCCCTGCTGAACCGCCGGTCGTCCCCGTACGCCCACGACGTACGCCCGTGACCCGGGTATCCGAACACCCACCCGCGCCCGCCCCGTCCCCGCGAGCAGCCGTCGGCCACGAGCAGGCAGCAGCACCTCCGCAGGAACCCGGACGAACGACCGCACCGTCCCCCGACACCGCACGCCGGCCCCGACCCCGCCCACGTTCCCGCCCCTGCTCGCCCGTCCCGGAGAACTCGACGTCACCGCACCCGAGTCGGCGCGCACGCTGGAGCACGCCGGGCGGTTGGTGTGCGACTTCCACGACGGGATCGACGAGGGCCCGGCCCGCCACGACGGGCCCGATCCCGCGCTCCTCGCCGAGCTGTCCGCCCCGTCCACGGAAGGGCCGAACGATGCGCGGCAGTTGATGTCACCGCACCCCCGGCAGCGACCGGCGGGTCCGGCGCGGGCATCGTCCCGTAGGGCGGGCAGGGACTCCTCGAGGCGGCGCCGGCGGCGCCGGCGGCGTTCGGGCCTGGCGGCAGGCGGGGCAGCCGACGGCTGTCCTCGGCCGGGGGCCGCAGACTCACGGTCCGCGGCCGGGCGAGCACCGTCGCACGGTCGGGCGCGGCCCGGAACAGCGTCAGCGGAACGGCGAGCAGGGCGAACCCGCGTCGGCGACTGCCGCGTTCGCTGCTGGAGCTCACCGACGCCGCCACGCAACCCGTCCACGAAGCGGACGAGATGTTCGCGGCCATCGGCGCGCTCCAGGGCGCCCGCCCGGGGCCTCGAGCCCCGGCGGCGATCATGCGCGAAATAATCTTGGAAGGACACCGTCAAGCCGGGTACGATCCGCCGAGTACGAATCCGGGGGACTACACGGAGCTATCGGCTCGAGGTTCTTCTGCCGGGACAGGTGGCAGTGTGCCCGAAGCACGGGTGCCACGTCCTGACCGGCGGCGACCAGAGGTCCGGTTGGCACGCCGTGCGCAATGGGGGATGAGTCATGGCTGAAACCTGGACCGCGATGAGCCATGGGCTTCTCCGGCAGGCCGGCTTCGCACTGGACACACTGGATCCGTTGGCGCACGACCTCAGCGCCGAGCTGTCGGCGGCGCGAGCCGCGACGGACCACGCGGCCGAACTGGCCGACCAACTGGCGAAGATGATCCGCCAGGGTGACGTCGACGGCCGGCAGCGAGCGTTGTCCCGGCTCGGGCTGTTACGCGACCTCGCCGAAGAGGACGCCGCCGGGCTGCCGGCCGAGTTCGCCGAGCCACTGACGGGATATCAGGATGCGCTGCGGGGCCTGAAGAACAGTTTTTCCGCACTAGAGCAGCGGTACGCGGCAGCGCTGGAGGGGTCCCGGCGGTACGTCGCCCGGCTGTTCCGCGAGGACACCGCGCTTCGGCAGGTGCTTCTGCTCTCCAACGAGGCCCACTACCCGCGTTTCGCGTCCTGGCTGGACCGGGACGGCGCGCTGTCCGACCGGACCGGCCGCCGGATGACCGACCTGCTCACGATGTACCTGCAGCGGGTCGCTTCGAAGAACGAGACCACCTCCCACTTCGGGCCGGTGAGTGTGGGCTCCCTCACGCTCGAAGCGGGCGATCGGGACACGGCGGACGGTCTCACCTGGACGGATGGCCCGATCGAGCGCGTCGCCTTCTTCAGCCACTGGGCGGCGGAGCGCCTCGCGGAGACCTTCAGCGCCGACCCGCGGCTGCGCGGCCGGGTCCGGCCCCGCCTGCGACCGCTGGCCTTCCGGGACGGCGACCGGATCGACCTGTTCGCCTTCCGCACCCGGACCGGCATGCCCGGCGACTGGCGATTCGTGGTGGTGGGCAGCTCCGCCGTGGACGAGGCGGCCGACTGGCTGTGGTGCCACTGCGACGCCCGGCGCACCGTCGACGAACTCCACCGGGAATGGGCGGCGGGCACCGGACGCCCGGGCGCCGAACTGGACGAGGCGCTGAGCCGGGCCGAGGCGGACGGTTGGCTGGTGACGGCGGCGGAGATCCCGATCGGCGCCGTCAGGCCGCTCGACACGCTCAGTGAGCTGGTGGCAGAGGCGGACGGCGACGCCGGTGACCTCCACGCGGCCCTGGAACGCTTCGACCGCTTCCTCGCGGAGTTCCCGCTCGCCGCGGCGGCTGATCGGGCCGCGCTCCTCGCCTCGCTCAAGTCCGACTTCGAGGCGCTGACCGGTGGGGCCGCCGAGCGCCCCGGCGGCACCCACTACGCGGACCGGTCCCTCTTCTACGAGGAGGCGCACGGACCCCAGCGTGACCTGGTCGTCGGCCCGGGCCTCACCGACTTCGTCACCGGCGAGCTGACGCCCGTGTACGGGCTCGTCCTGCTCGCCCCGCGTCTGCGGATGCGGCGGGAGCGCGCGATCCTGACGCGGTGGGCACAGGACCGCTTCGGTATCGGTGTGGACGTCCCGTTGCACCACTTCTACCAGGCGTTCTTCGCCGACCGTCCGGAGCTGGAAGCCGCCTGCGCCGAGGTGGACGACGAGATCGCCGCCGTGGAGCGCGAGCTCAGGAAGGTCCTGCTCCCGGACACGGGCGAGGGCGCGGACCGGCGCGAGGTGCAGGTCGACCGAACGCGCCTCGAGGAGCTGATCGCCCGGCACTCGGGCGATGTGCCGGCCCTGTGCAGCCCCGACGTGATGCTCGCCGCCCGGGACGTCCGGGCCCTGGCCGATGGGGACTTCACGGCTGTGGTCGGGGACTGCCACGCCCTGCGTGACCCGCTCACCCACTCCAGTCTCGCCCCGTTGCTGGCCGCCCGCGCCGACGGCATCGTGGCCGAGGCCCAGCAGCGGTACGAGGAACTGCTGGATCCCGACGAGATCATCGTCGACCTGGCGCGTGCCCACCTCGACAAGACCGGTGCCCAACTGACCTACCCCTGCCCGGACGTCGAGGTGCACGGGCGGTCCGGCAAACCGCGCGACCAGGTCGTCCAGCCCGCACAACTGTCGGTGACGGTGGCGCCCGAGCACCTCGAGCTGCGAGCCCGGGGGGTGTCCGGCCGGCTGCGGCTCAAGTCCCCCTTCGCCGGTGGTCCGGGCATCCGCCACGATCCGCTTTCGGTGTTCGCCTTCCCCCGCCACTTCGGTGGAATCGGCATCCGCACCGACGACCTGGCGCACGTTCCCCGCATTCGCTGCGGCCGGGTGGTCCTGAGGCGTGAGAGCTGGCGGGTGCCCGTCTCCGACCTGCGCCCGTGGTCGCCCGGCGGCCACGCGGTGGCCGCGGACACGGCGGCGCACCTGGGGGCCGTACGGCTGCGCGAGCGGCTCGGGCTGCCCCGGTACTGCTTCGTGAAGATCCCCGGCGAGCCCAAGCCGGTCTTCCTGGACTGGGAGGCGCCCCTGCTGGTGCGCCAGCTCGTCCGGCTCGTCAAGGGCGCCGAGGGGGCGCTGGAATTCAGCGAGATGCTGCCCGGGCCCGACGGGCTCTGGCTGGAGGTGGACGGCCGCCGCCACACCAGCGAGCTGCGCTGCACGGTCTTCTCCCGGACGGACGCGCCCGCGTAGCCCGGCCGTTCCCCGAGCGCGGGCTGACGCGCCCGCCGGCCCGCCCCTCCACCCCCTCCACGCGCGCCCGCGCCTGCCCTCGCCCGCCTGTCGGCAGGGCCCTCGGCAGGCCGCGGTGCCCAGCCCGTACGGGCTCCCACCCTCCCACGAGCCGAGAGGTTCTCTTGATGGCGACCACGGACAGCCCGAGCCCGCCGGCCCGGTACTCCCGTTCCCCCCTCGCGTCGGGCCGACCCCGGTGGTCACTGGCGCCCACCGCGCTCGTCCGCCAGGCCGGCTTCCCGCTCGAACTGCTCTCCGGTCTGGTCGACGAGGGCGCCGACGCCGAGGCACGCGCCCTGTTCGACCGGTACGCCGCACTGCTGGAGGCCGCGGCCGCGGCGAAGGAGGAGCTGAAGCGGCCCCCGGTGGCCGCCGACGAGGCCCTCAGCAGGGCCGTCGGCGACGCGATCGGCAACGCGATCGGCATGCTGCGGCCGCTGACCGAGCCGGACCTGGCCGCGGCCACGCGCGAACTGGGCCCACGGAGCGGTCCGTTGGCCGGTTTCCAGAACCAGGTCACGGAACTGCGGCGGGCCTGCCGGGAGTTCGCCGAGAGTCACGCGCAGCGGATGTGGGAGGGGCGACTGGCCGTCGCCGAGGTCTTCGCCGACGAACGGCTCCGGGACGTCCTGCTGCTGTCGAACGACGCCGCCGCACCCCAGTTCCTGGCCTGGCTGGACGCCTTCGACCCGACGGTGACCGGTCGTCGGCGCGCCCACGCACAGAAGATGACCGACCTGCTCACGATGTACCTCCAGCGAGTCACCACGAAGAACGAGACCCACTCGCACTTCGGACCTCTGAACGTCGCCCGGGTCGCAGGCGGGGGGACACTCGACTGGACCGACGGATCCGCCGTCCTGCGCCGCGCCTACGTCAGCCACTGGGCGGCGGCCCGGCTGGCCAGGAAGCTCGGCGAGGACCCCGCCCTGCGCACGCTCGTCCGGCCCCGCCGGCTGCCGTTCGCCTTCCTCGACCAGGGCGACGGCGCTCACACAGGCGTCGACCTCTACTCGTGCGGCGTGGAGTCGGCCCCGGGTGTCGACTGGCGCTTCGACCGGATCGGACGCGTCGCCGTCGGTCCGGCCCAGGACTGGCTGCTGCGCCGACTCGACGGCGTCCGGACGCTGGAGGAACTGTCCGCCGAGTGGTACGGCAGGTTCGGGGCCTCCGCCGACGGCGACGGCGACGACGGCCCCGGGTTCGACGAGGCGCTCGCCGACCTCGCCGACCGCGGCCTGGCCACCGCCTGGCCGGAGGTACCCGTCGGGGATCCCCGGCCGCTCGCCGCACTGCGCGCGCAGCTCGTCGCCGCCGACGCCGGAGACCACCCCGCGATGGCGTGGACGGCTGAGCTGGAAGCCGCCGTCGCCGCCTTCGCCCAGGCCCCGTACCCCGAACGGCCGACCGCGCTCGCCGCTCTGAAAGCCCGCTTCGAGGAGCTCACGGCCGGCCCGGCGAACCGCTTCGGAGGCCACCACTACGCCGACCGCAGCGTGGTGTGGGAGGAGGCCCACGGCGAGCTCGACGACCTGCGGATCGGCTCGGAACTCGCCGAGGTCCTCAGCGAGGAGCTGGCGTTCGTCTACGAGATCGCGCTCGCGGCCCCCCGCCTGCGGCTGCGCCTGGAGACCGACATCCTCACCCGCTGGTTCCGCGACCGTTTCGGCCCGGACCGCCCCGTTCCGCTGGCCGACTTCTACCGTGCGTTCGTCGAGGACCGCGAGCAACTCGCCCTGCGCTGCTCCGACGTGACGACGGAGGTGGACCGGCTGCGGGCCACCGTGGCCCGGCAGCTGCTCGGCACGGCCGACCCGGCGGCCCGCGAGATCGTCGTGCCCGACGAGCGGATCGATGAACTCAGGGCCGGTCTCCCCCAGGGGCCCGCCGCCTTCTGTAACCCGGACGTGCTGCTCGCCGCGAGCGGGCCGCAGGCCCTGGCCGCAGGAGAGTTCCAGGTCGTCGTCGGAGAACTGCACGCGGGCCGGGACCTGCTGACCCACAGCAGCCTCTCGGTCCAAGCCGTCGAGCGCGCGCCCCGACTGACCGAGGAGATCGAAGCGCGGTACCGGACCCTCCTGGCCGAGGACGAGATCCTCGTGGACGTGCTGCGCGGCCATCAGGACAAGACCGCCTGCCAGCAATCCTTCCCGGGACCGGACCTGGAGATCCTGGGCCGCTCGCCGAAGGACCGCGCCGATGTCCTGCACCCCTCGGACCTCCACCTGCTCCTGAACGGCCCCCGGCTGGAGCTACGCACCCAAGGGCGACCGGAAAGGATCCGGCTGCTCGCACCCCCCGCCGGCGGCTACACCCTCATGGACGACCCGCTGGCGCCCTTCGCGTTCCCGCGTCTGCACGGCGGCAACGGCCTCGACCTCGGCGAGCTCCCGCACGTTCCGCGCATCCGCCACCGGCGCACCGTCCTGCAGCGCGAACTCTGGCGGATCCCCGCCTCGGAGCTGCGCGGGTGGTCGCCCACCGGCAGTCCGGTGAAGGCCGACGACGCGGCCGAGTACCTCACCGCCTGCCGGCTGCGCGCCCGGTACGGGTGGCCGCGCCGAGTGTTCGCGAAGCTGCCCGGCCAGCCCAAGCCCGTCTACGTGGACTGGGACGCCCCTCTGATCGTCCGGCAGTTCTTCCGGCTGGTGCGCGGGGTCGAGGGAACGGTCGTGATCTCCGAGCTGCTGCCGTCCACCGAGCAGCG
This sequence comes from Kitasatospora sp. MY 5-36, assembly GCF_001182915.1. Classification (NCBI taxonomy): domain Bacteria; kingdom Bacillati; phylum Actinomycetota; class Actinomycetes; order Kitasatosporales; family Streptomycetaceae; genus Kitasatospora; species Kitasatospora sp. MY 5-36. The sequence continues at coordinate 9,129 of NZ_LFVW01000018.1, read as the reverse complement.
CTGGCTGCGGGTGAACGGAGCGTCGTACACGAGCGAGCTGCGCTACGCCGTGTTCGCCCCGAACGACGGCGGAGCAGCCGACGGACAGCCGGCATGACCCGGACCGCGGGTTCCGAGACCGCCTACCGCAGGCTGCTCACGGCCTCGACCATATCCGCGCTGGGCGACGGCGTCCGGTTCTCGGCCCTGCCGCTGTTGGCCGCGGCCCTGCTCGACTCCCCTTTCGCGGTCAGCCTGGTCACCGCCTCCTCCACCCTGCCCTGGCTGTTGCTCAGCCTCCCGATCGGCGCCCTGGCGGACCGGTGCGACCGGCGTGCGCTGATGGTCGCCGCCGACCTCCTGCGGGCCGGCGCGCTCGCCATCGCCGTGGTCCTGCTGCTGAACGACGCACTGCACCTGTGGTCCCTGGTGGCCGTCGCGTCGGTGCTCGGCATCGGTGAGGTCCTCTTCGACTGCGCCTCGTTCGCCGTGCTGCCCGCACTGGTGACGGCCGAGCGCCTGCCCTCCGCGAACGGGCGGTTGTTCACCTCCCAGACGCTGAGCCGCGACATGGTCGGGCACGTCCTCGGCGGCTGGCTCTTCGGGATCGGCCAGTTCGTGCCGCTGTTGGTGAACACCGTCTCGTTCCTGCTGTCGGCCGGCTTCCTCAGCGCTCTGCCGGCCAGCCGGTCGAGCCGTCCCGACACCCCCCGCAAGCTGCTCCAGGAGATCGCCGAAGGCATCGCCTTCGTCGCCCGCGACCGCCTGATGCGGGCGCTCACGCTCGCGGCGGGACTCGTCAACGCCGTCTACCTCGGGCAGATCGCGATCTTCGTCCTGCTGATCCGGGAGACCTTGCACGTCCCCGCGTCCAGCTACGGCCTGTTCGTCGCCGCCTCCGCGCTCGGAGGGGTGCTGGGCGGCGCGGTCGCGGACCGGGTCACCCGTCGGCTGGGACGCGCCCGCGCGCTCGCCGCCGCCCTCGCGGTGGTCGCCGCCTGCGGCCCCGTCATCGCCGCCACCACCAGCCCATGGGTCGTCGGCGCCGCCAACCTCGCCTCCGGCGCCGCCATCATGGTCTGGAACGTCGTGGCCGTCTCCGTACGCCAATCCCTGGTGCCCGAGCAGATGTTGGGGCGCTCCATCGGCGTCTACCGGCTCTTCGCCTGGGGCACGATGCCGCTCGGCGCCGCCCTCTACGGTCTGCTCGCCGACCTCTGGGGCACGCGCGCCGCGTTCCTCGCCGGCAGCCTCCTGGCGGTGGCGGCCCTGCTGCTGGTCGTCCCCGCCCTGCTGTCCGAGGCCCGGCTCGCCAGGGCCGATCCGGCCGTGCCCGCCGTCGACCAACCGAAGTCATAGCCCTGCGATGAAGGGACAGTCGTGATTGCTGTAGAGAATGAGGCCGCCCTGGTCGGCATGGCGGTGTTCCGTGCCGCCGCCGAGGTGCGCAACCGGACCGTCGTCACCGCGGGCGGGGAGCGCCACCCGGTCTCGCCGGTGTCGGGCGGGTTCGTCGCACTGCGTCCGCGCGGATTCGAGCAGGACCTGACCGCGTCGCTCGGTGCCCTCGGCTGGGGGCGCCCGGTGGCCTTCGTCGGGGACCAGTGGGGGCTGGCAGGGTTCGCCGCCGCGGCCACCGAGTCCGCCCTGCTGGAGGCGCCGTCCGGGGCCGCCCGGACGGGAGTGTCCTTCGTGATGCCCGACGCGTTCCTCGCCCGCAGGAAGTCGGCCATCGAGCGTCGGCTGGAACGATGTCGCACGAAGCCGCGGGGTGCCGTCCAGACCGTCCACGCGGTCGGGGTAGGCCCCTGGACCGTCGCCGACCCCGCAGAGGCCGTCCGGGCGCTCGAAGGCGTCGAGGACATCGTCATGTCGGACTGGACGCACGCCAACACCTTCCCGCTGCTGCCCGACCACGACCGGCTGACCGCACACATCCTGCCGTACGAGTTCGGCGACTTCGACGCCAACATCCACCACGTCGACGACGCGTTGCGCGGCCTCCACGAGAAGGGGGTCGACCGGGTCGGCCTGCTCATCGAGGGGAATCCGGACACCTACGACGTCCTGGACGGCCTTCCCGTCACCAACCGGGAGATCAGGGTCACCCCCGGTGTGCCGATCGGCCTGCTCGCCGCCTCCCACAACGCGGATCGCTTCCGCACCGACCCGTTCGCGCGCTCCTTCGCCTACTTCTCGGGCCTGCACAGTCGGCACAAGCTCCCCGCCGAGCAGTTCCTCGGCGAGCTCACCTGCTACCTCGCCGCCGGAATCACCTGCGTGCTGGTCGAGATGTACAAGGGCGACGTCGAACTCGCCCTGCGCGCCGCCCGGCTGAGCGGACGTCCGGCCACCGCCGTGCTGATGAGCGACTACTTCTCCGGCTCGGAGAACACCCTCGTCCTGAACCGGCCCGACGCCGAGGCCGCCCATCATGCCGCCGAGGCCACCCGAGGCGGCCTGTGCACCATGCTCATCACCGACGAGGAACTGCGATGACCTCCGCGCCGACCCCCGGCCCCGCCCTGCCCGCCGTCCTCTTCGACGCCGCCGACACCCTCGTCGAGCTCGTGCCCGCGATACCCGAGCTGCTCTCCACCGCCTGGCTCGGCCGGGACGGGGCCCCCGACACCACCGCCGTCCGCCAGGCGCTGTGGGCCATCGGCTCCGAAGGCGACTGGCCCGACGACGAACCCGACCCCGAGCGACGACTCGCCATGTGGAGCCGGTTCTGCCGCGAGGCGCTGCGCAGGGCCGGGGGCAACGCCTCGGCCGAGGCGGCCGAGCGCGCGGCCCGGCACATCCTCGACCCGGCCCGGTACCGTGCCTACCCCGACGCCGTACCGTGCCTGCGGGCCCTGCGCGCGGCCGGCCACCCGCTCGCCCTGGTCTCCAACTTCGACCGGTGGCTGCGCGACATCCTCGACGGCACCGGCCTCACGGGGCTCTTCGACACCGTCGTCATCAGCAGCGAGGTCGGGTTGGAGAAGCCCGGACCGGAGATCTTCGTCCTCGCCTGCGAACGGCTCGGCCGTCCACCGGGGGAGTGCGTCTTCGTCGGCGACTCGGTCGTCATCGACGTCGAGGGAGCCCAGAGGGCGGGTCTGCATCCAGTCCTGCTCGACCGCTACGCTCGCTTCCCCGGCTTCACGGGCCCCCGCGTCACCACCCTGGACGGCTTCGCGGCCCTGGCCACCCATCTCCCGATCCCCGCCGGAAGGACCGCCCAGTGACGACAGACCCCCGACACGGCGAGCCGGACACCCACGAGCTGGACACCCACGAGGTGGCCGTCCGGGTGGCCCGGGAACGCGGGATCGAACTGCGCGGCCTCGCCGGGGAGGGCGTGGACTTCGCCGTCTACCGCGCCCACTGCGCCACCCACGGCGAGGTCGCCCTGCGCGTTCCCCGGCACCGGGTCTACTCCGCGCCCTACGGGCGGGTGGAGGCCGGTGACCTCGTCCGCCAGGAGCACGAGATCGCCGGGCTCCTCGCCCGCCAGGGCCTGCCCACCGCCCCCGCGCTCGAACTGATCACCATGGCGGACGGCCTCGTCGTCTCCCTCGCGGGCTACGTGCGGCACGACGGGCTGACGGTTTCCCCGAAGGAGGTCGGTGCGTTCCTGGCGGCCCTCCACCGGGTGGAGCCACCGTCGATCGAACTCGCCTACCAGGAGCCCGGGGACTTCCCGTCCTTCCTCACCACGCGGCTGGTGACCCGTCACGCGACCCTGCGCGGGTTCGCCCCCGACCTGCCCGAGCTGCCCCATCCCGACGGGATGCGCGCGGTGCTCGAAGCCGAGGAGGGCGAGCCGCGCCTGCTGCACCTGGACGTCCGTCGGCAGAACCTGCTCGGCAGCGGGGGGCGGCTCACCGCCGTCGTCGACTGGTCCAACGCCCTGGTCGGCCCGGTCCTGATGGAGCTGGCCAGGGTCGCCGAGTACGCCAGGCTGGCGGACAACGGCATCGACGCGGACGGCATCCTGGCCGGCTACGCGGACTCGGCCGAGCTGCCCGACCTGTACTCCAGGGCCGCCCTCCTGCACCGGCTCGACACCGTCGTGATGCTGGCGCTGGTCTTCCACTCGGTGGCCCCCGACCCGGCCCGCGCGGCCGATCTGACCGCCCGCGCCCGCCACCTGCTGGAGCGCCTCCGAGGCTGAACCGCCACACGGCCGGCGTCCGACACCGGACACCTTGATCATCCTGTGGGACTGCACCGGCGACCCGAACGAGAAGTTCCAGCTCATCGCCGTACAGGCCTGACCGTAACTCCGGATCAAGAGTGGTGGGGTGACCGTGGCCGGATGCCACGGTCACCCTTCCGGTTTCAGCCGGTTCGGCCGATTCGGCCGTGAGCGGCCCGTGGAACGCGCCGTCGCCCCACCGTCGGCGGCGAGGTACCGCGCGGACGTGAGGTCCCGGGGGATGCCGGATTCGTTGGCGCTGGTGCCAATGGTGATGGCCAAGCCCTTCTGGTTCGTGGCACGGCTGTACATGGCGGTCAGCGGGCTGAGGACCAGCACGACCGGTGCGTTGCGGTCGAGGACGGCCTTCCCGCCACGGATCGTGGGCGGTGCCGGTGACCGCGATCGTCCAAGTCCGGGTGCCCCCGTCGGATCGTCGCGCGCGCAGCCGAGGCAGACGCGCGTGTCGGGCGATGCGACTGCTGCGGGCAGGTGTCACTGCGGCGGCCTGCGAGTCTTGCCGTCACCATGCACTGCGGTGGTGCTGCTCGTACGCCGTCGGGCGTCGCCAACAGCGGCGTTGGCGCTGTCCGCCGGTTCACGGCATCCGGTCGGAGCCGCAGCCGCCGGTACGGCGGGCTCCGCCTGGTGGCCTGGCCTCCGCTGAAGTACGGCGGCGGTGCGCACGACCGCCGCCGTACCCGCCAGTACCCACAGCGGGTTCAGCCGAACAGCTGCCGCCGGCTCAGCACCTCGTCGGCGATCCCGTAGGCGACGGCCTCCTCGGCGGTGAGCACCTTGTCCCGGTCCATGTCCGCGCGCAGCGTCGCCACCTCGTGGCGGGTGTGTCGGGCCAGGACCTCCTCCACCTGCGAGCGGATCCGGACCATCTCCTTGGCCGCGAGGCTGAGGTCGGACACCGTCCCCTGCCGGCCGCCGCTGGCCAGCTGACCGAGCAGTACCCGCGCGTGCTGGAGCACGAAGCGCCGTCCCGGGTCCCCGCCGGCCAGCAGCACCGCCGCCGTCGAGGCCGCCTGGCCGACGCAGAACGTGGAGACCGGAGTCTGCACGAACGTCATGGTGTCGTAGATCGCCATCAGTGAAGTGAACGATCCGCCGGGCGAGTTGAGGTAGATCGAGATCTCGCGCTCCGGGTTCTCCGACTCCAGGTGCAGGAGCTGCGCGATGACCACGTTGGCGACGCCGTCGTCGATCTCGGTGCCGAGGAAGACGATCCGCTCGTTCAGCAGCCGGCTGAAGACGTCGTAGGACCGCTCGCCCTGCGTGGTGCGCTGGACGACGTAGGGAACCGTGTACGAGCCCATGTCACAGCCCCATCCGTCGGCGGGAGGAGGCCGGACGGATGTCGGCGACCGACTCCACCACCCGGTCCACGATCCCGTACTCCCTGGCCTGTTCGGCGGTGAACCAGCGGTCCCGGTCGCCGTCGCGCGCGATCGTCTCCTCGCTCTGCCCGGTGTGCTCGGCGGTGATCCGCTCGATGGCCCGCTTGGTGAACTGGAGGTTCTCCGCCTGGATCTCGATATCCGCGGCGGTGCCGCCGATGCCGGCCGAGGGCTGGTGCATCATGATCCGCGCGTTCGGCAGCGCGAACCGCTTGCCGGGCGAGCCCACGGCGAGCAGGAACTGGCCCATGCTGGCGGCGAACCCCATCGCCAGCGTGGAGACGTCGTTCGGGATGAGCCGCATGGTGTCGTAGACGGCGAGCCCCGCGCTGACCGACCCGCCGGGGCTGTTGATGTACAGGCCGATGTCGGAGCGCGGGTCCTCCGCCGACAGCAGCAACAGCTGTGCGCACACCCGGTTCGCCGACACGTCGTCGACCTGGGTGCCGAGGAGGACGATCCGTTGGGCGAGCAGCTGCGCCGCGAGGTGGTCGTCGAAAGGGCTGGGCGGGGTGTCGCCCTCCCCCGCGCGGGGCGGGGGCGTGGTGAGTGGAGCCATCTGCTCTCCCTGGTCGGGGCGGAGTTGCCGTCCACTCCACTGTCGACCCGCGAGCGCTCCCCGATGCCGTCCTTCTGCCCGCCGCAGATTCGCCACGGGCAGAGCCGGGAGCCGGGCCCCGGCCCGCGTCAGCGCGGGTAGGTGCGGAACCTCGCCTTGCGCAGGCGGTACCACCGGGCGACCGGATCGCCCGGCCAGTCGGCCGATCCGTCCTCAGCTCCGTCCTCGTCGAAGCCCTCGGGCACCGCGCGGGCCATCGCGTCGCGCGCCTTGAGCAGGAGGTCCCGGCCTTCCCACCAGGGCTCGGCGTCCCCGCCTCCCGGCAGTCCGTCCGGTCCCGCCACCAGTTCCGCACCGGCTTCCAGCGCCTCGGCCAGCCTGGCCAGGCTGTCGCGCAGCACGGCCGCGATCTCCCGCGGATCCGGATCGTCCAGCCCGCGGTAGGAACAGTGGTGATCCATCGCGTAGGAGAACACCTGGACGGCGTCGGCCGGTTCGCGGACGGCGTGGTCGCCGACGGGGCGGTCCAGCTCGGAGGTGTCGTTCATGGCGCCCTTCGCTCCCGGCCTGCGCTCAGCCCGAAGGCTACCGACGCACTACCCCGAAGGCACCGGGGTTTCCGGCCGGTGCACCGGCACCGGCAACCCGGCGTGCGCCGCCCCTCGGCCCAATAGGCCCGGGAGCCGGCCCAGGGCGATCCCGACGCTGCCGCGGTACGCGGCGAGGGTCCGTTCGGTGCGCCCGCCGGCCGCTGAGCGCGACCCGGCCGCCGTCCGCGGTGAGCAGTGTGCAGGACATCGAGCGGGTGAAGGGGGAGTCCGGTACGGCGGCCTGCCACCGGCAGGCCGGGCCGAAGTCGGCTGGGCCGATCGGCACACTGAGTCCTGCCGCGGACCGGACGGTTCCGTGGCTTTATCAGCGCTCTGGACTGCAGCCCGGGCAGATGTTGTCGTCGTTGAACTCAAAGTGCCGTAGGTGGTTGGACCTGCAGACAGTGCACAGGTCCCCGCCGCAGTTTCCGCAGCCCACGTAGCGGCCGCCGGCGTACTCGTAACGCCGCTTCTCAATCCATGGGGCATCACATGTCATACCGGGTCTCCCTTCAGCGAGATCATCTCCGTTCGCCTCGGGTTAACGAGTGCACCCACACGATGGTTGCAGAAGGCAGGACGCACAGCCGCCGAGGGTTCTCCGCGCCTGCGGCAGGCCTTGAGGGTGGCCGGGACGGCCGGCGGCAGGCCACTCGGCGGCTCCCACTCGCCGCCGACAGCTCCGTCCACCCGCACACCCGCCCGCGGCTGCCGAGCGGATGCCAGATGGGTGCGGACGGTCCGCGCTGGACCAGGTCCTCGATCCGGGCGGCGACGGCCGGGACAGCGGCCGGCATCTCGGCGACGGCCGGGTTCTCCTCGGCGGCCAGCCGCGGGTCCGCCACCGCCGAGCGCACCCCGGGGGCCGCCATGCCGACCAGGACCGCCAGCAGCCACGGGAAGGAGCGCCGGCGCCGCTCCCACGCCCGGCCCCGGCCGTCCGGACCCGATCGCTCCCACAGTCGGGCGCAGGCCGCCGGCTGCGCCGCGGTTTCCTCGGTGCCGACCCCGGGGCGGTGCCGTTCGACGCCGGCGCCTGGCGGATCCACTGGACCTGGGGCCCGGGCACCGGCGCTGGCCGCCCCGAGCACGACGGCCAGGGGACGATGCGGTGCTCACCGTGCTGCTCATCGGCCCTCGCTGTTGCCGCCGCCACGCTCGCGCGGCGCCGTTCCGGCGCCCGTGCCGCGGCTCAGGCCTCTGCTGGCGGACCCTTTCAAGCACCAGGTCAGCGCGAGCGGCTGAGCAGCTCGGCCGTCTCGGCCCGTCGGTTCCAGGCGATGACGGCCAGCGGCACCATGAAGATGAACGGGGTCCCCGCGTTCTCGCCGTGCATCGCGGTGAGCTGGGTGACGAACGCGAACGCCAGGAAGACGATCAGTGCCGTCGCGGCCGGCCCGGCCAGCCGGCGGACCAGCAGGCCGACCGCTCCGGCCAGTTCCACCAGTCCGGTCAGGTACATGAACCAGTGGCCTGCCCCGATGGCGTCGAAAACGGTCGTGGCGGCGGGGAGCGCGAGCAGCTTGGGCAGCGCGCTGGCCAGGGCGAAGAAGAGCGCGAGCAGGATTCGCAGCGTCCAGACCACCCGGACCACGGCCGTGCTGGACTTCGTGGCGGTGGCGGTGGCGGTGGTCGTGGTGGCGGTGCTGGACATTTCAGGTCTCCCTGGTCGGCTGTCGTTGCTTTCTCGGGTTTGACCGCCGCTACCGCCTGAACTCATCGCTCTCGGGAGGAAAAGTCTTCCGGCAGCCCCACCTCCAGTACCGGCGGCTCGCCGCTGACCCGCGCCACCCCGGCCCGCGTGCCCACCGCTACCACGCCCTGCCCGGCCACACTGGCCACCGCGTCTTCGACTCCTGCGTCGAGAACGGCGCCTCCCCCCGGTGGCGGGCACCCGGCAGCGCGCGGGGGCGCCAGCCGTGTGCACGACCAGGAGCTCCGGGTCCAGGGCCCGTACGTTCCCCGGAACGACCAGCCGGATGAGGTCGAGCCGGCCCGCCGACCCCTGCGGCCCGCCCCTCTATCTCCAATGACCATTGTTCCTAGAATGGCCGCATGGAGCACATCGAAGCGATCGCCGCCCTGCACGACCCCGTGCGCCGCCGCCTCTACGCGTACGTGGCGGCCCAGGGCCGCGAGGTGGGCCGGAACGAGGCGGCGGAGGCCGTCGGGGTGGCGCGGACACTGGCGGCGCACCACCTGGAGAAGCTGGTCGAGGCCGGGCTGCTGGAGAGTGGCAGCCGCAGGCTCACCGGGCGGTCGGGGCCGGGGGCGGGGCGGCCGGCGAAGGTGTACACGCGGACGCGCGCCGAGCGGGTGGTCTCGCTGCCCGCGCGCGACTACCGGACGGCCGCCGAACTGCTCGCCGAGGCCGCCGAGCGGGCCGGGCTGGACGACGGGCTGCGCGCG